>JAUPVT010000062.1 GCA_030916885.1 Chlamydiota bacterium | reverse complement strand
TAGTATTCACTACAGCCCTCCACAGTTCTTCATTTAATCTTTACTTGTTCATATGATCTGTTTTTGGTTAAAAAATAAAACGACCAGACAGGATAGCGAAAATTTATATTCAAGATAGGTTTATTGATTTTAATTATTATATAAGAGTTTTATATTTTAATTTATTTTAAACCCAATTAGTGGGCCTAGATTATCTGTAGAGAATCCTAAGATAACGAGAGTCTACTTTATGACTTCTTAAGAACTTGTCGGAAAAAGACAGCTGCTTTATGGTTAAGTGAAGAAATAGTTATTTCAAGGAGATCCTATTATGCTAAGATTTGTCTTTTTAACCTTCTGTCTTTTGTTTGCAAAAATGTCTTTTTGCTCTGAAGTTGCGCCTAAAATGCGTCAGCCCCACTGGTCTTCCAAGATTGTAGAAACTTATCCTAATTCAAGTCCTAAAAAGGTGGTATTCTACGATCGGGAACCGAGTCAAGTTGTTAAGCAGATTTTGCTCTATCCCAATGGACAGGTTAAAACAGAAACAGATCTATCTGTAATAGAGGATAAAGAGGAACTAAAAACTGTCCCTCATGGTGTGTGTGTTTTTTTTACAGATGAAGGGAAATTAGAGAAACAAATGATCTATGATCGTGGTGTATTACATGGAACTATGAAGCTTTTTTATCCAGATGGAACATTGCAAGGGACTTGTAGGTTTAAGCAGGGACAAAAAGATGGATTAATGGTTTCCTATCACCCAAATGCAGAAAAAGCAGAAGAGGTGGTTTATGAGAATGGCAAGATTATCGGCGAAGTAACTAGATATCACGAGAAAGGAAAACGCGCTGCTGTTATTCCTTACGAAGAGGGAGTTCCTCATGGATGCGCAATGGAATGGTATCCAACGGGTAGAAAAAAAACCGTTCTTCAATATAAAAATGGATCTCTTCATTCAAATGGTAGGGATCCTGCAGTTATTTCCTACACACCAGATGAGGTGATTCAAGAGGTTCAAGATTTTTGTGAGGGAAAGCTTGTAGGACTACATGTCAAGTATCATGCTAATGGACAAGAGAGCTATAAGGTAGCCTACAAAGAAGGTTTAAAAAAGGGTAAAGAGAGTTTTTTTAGTGTAGAGGGTAAATTACTAGGAGAGGGTAACTACATAAATGGTAAACCAGTTGGTAAACACTGGCGTAAAGCAGAGAATGGTGTGCTGATTTTATCTGCACACTTCGATGAGGCAGGCAATACTCTAGCACCTATTGTTGAATGCAATGACAGGGGACAACTCATTGCTCAATACTCTCTATTGGATGGTAAAAACCATCAGGAATACCTACAGTGGTATGATAATGGAAACCTTAAAGTAGAATACAACTACAATATAGGAAAGCTTAATGGAGAACAAAAAGAGTACTATCCATCAGGGCAAATCAAATTAAAAGCCATGTATTTAGAGAATGAAAAAGAAGGGCTTTACGAAGAATGGTACGAAAATGGAAATCTCGCGCAACGAGCTACTTTCAAAAATAAAAGCTTAGATGGTCTTTATGAACAATGGTACGAAAATGGACAACTTAAAACCCAGGAGGATCATGTAATGGGTAAGTTGGACCAAGAACAAAAACATTGGCATGAAAATGGAGTTTTACAATTAAGCATTCGATTTGATTTAGGAAAGAAACAGGGCTTATATCAAGAGTGGAATGATAAAAAAGAGCTAATTGTGTCTGCTAACTACGATCAAGATAAGTTAGTAGGTGTTGTAAAAGCGTGGTGGAGCAAAGATCTGCTGAGAGAGATCACACATTATGACGAGGAAGGAAAACTCAATGGTGTGTATGAAGAATACTATCCAAATGGTCAACAAAAAGGGTTTGTGAGTTACTCTAATGATCTATTAGAAGGAACCATGAAAACTTGGTATGAAGACGGCAGTCCTTGTGCGATTAAAACTTTTAAACATGGTTTTCCTGTAGGAGAGCATAAAGAGTATTATTCAACGCAGCAATTACAAGAAAAAGGTGTGGTTAATGCAGATACAAAACTTTTACAAATGGCCCAGCATTTAGTTTTTGATGAGAAAGGAGAAATGCATGGGGAACAAAGAGTGTATCATCAAAATGGAGCTCTTTCCTCTTGCGTGCATTATGAACATGGCCAAATGCATGGAAGTAAAGCTATTTGGTCCGCTGAAGGGGTTTTAGTAGAAGAAGCTAACTACAATCAGGGAAAGCTCGATGGAAGATTTTTTGAAAAATTGTCCGATGGAAGAGAAGTTGTTTACCACTACAAGGATAATCAAAGAAACGGTGTTCACGAAGTGTACTATCCGCCGAATGAGTACTTTGCAAAAACTAAAGCTTTTGAGTCTTTTTTCATAAATGATCAATTGGAAAAAGAGGTCATAGAATATAACGAAGCGGGGGCAAAAGTAGGAGTCACTCCTTATGTAAATGGGAAAAAAGAGGGAATGGCCAAAATATTTTCGCCAGAGGGGCAGTTATTAGTAGCTGTAAATTTTCATCAAGATAACAAGGAAGGGGTATGCATACAGTATTATCCCAATAAAAAGCCCTTTGTAGAAACACCTTATCAACAAGATAAAAGAGAAGGACTGGAAAAAACCTACCATTTGAATGGAGAACTAGCCAAGCTTGTAGCCTATAAAAATGACCTTATGAATGGTCTTTATCAAGAATGGAATGAGTCTGGCGTTCTTGTGTTTGAAGCGGAATATCAATATGGTAAACGACACGGTAAGTTTAATAAATTCTATGATGATGGCTCCCCTTATATTTCTCAAAACTTTATTGAAGATGAGCTGCATGGTGTAAAGAAGAAATATGAAAAGGATGGCAAAGTAATTGAATCTTTTTATGAAAGAGGCAAAAAGATTTCTTAGTTAGATAAAACTTAAGTTAATAGAAAACACTTCATTAATAAGGTTAATGAAGTGTTTTATTCTAGATATCCTGGAATATTTTTCATTACACCTTTTAGAATGCTTTCTAGAAGAATTATGCCAGATCTCTGATCATATTTTCGGGCTATTCTTTTTATCTGCTCCTAAAAAACTGTCCTTTTACAAAGAGTTTTAAATCTTGTCTAAAAGATAAAGAATTTCTCCGATTGATAGGAATTAAAAGATAGTAGGTATTTTAAAAAAAACAGAAACCTCTAAAAAGTCTCTAGAAGGAAGATCTAATAAAATTATCTATATAGGATCAGTTTCTTACGACCCTTGAATACATAAGAGAATGTCGAACCTATTTTCACGTTGCAACATCCTATTAGATTTCAGAAAGCGCCTTGCTATCGGATACTATCGTTGAATAGAAGACGTGCTAATTTTACGCTTCTTGGGTTTAAAGTTCTATTAAAAATCGACATGTCTCATGAAGTTGTTTTAATTGATGCTACGGAAATCCCTATTGAACAGCAAAAAAAACCAAAGATATTTTTATTCAGGAAAAAAGAAAAGGCACACATTAAAAAGCCAGGTAGTATTAGACAAAACGAGGCAGAAGATCATTTGCACTGCATTTGCTAATGCTACGCGACATGGCTTGCTTTTATTTAAAGAGTCTAAAGTGAAAATCCGTCTAAATACTAAGATAATTACAGATCCAGCGAACACGTATTCAATGAAAATGTAATCAGAATGCTTAAGTATTTTAAAATCATAGCAGATCGACATAGAGATCACCGGAAGCACTTTTGCTTAAGATTTAATCTTATAGCAGGGATCTATAATTAGGAGCTTTGAAATTGCATTTATACAAGAGCTCTATTATATTTTACCATTTCAAATAATTGTGTTTTTATGTTTTCTAAATATAAATCATTCCTTTGATAGAATTCTTTAACAGACTTACAACTTAGTCTCTTCTTTTCTAACTCTTTTATAGAGTTTATTAATAGTTGATTTAAAGGTACAGGGATCTTTTTAACTTGTGCTATTTTTAAAATCGCCCCATTTATATATTCTATCTCACTTACTTTTCCATATTGAAAATCAAGATACATAGATGAATAGTGACTTGAAAACCTGGACATTGCCTCTAAAACATTGTTTGATAAGTCTTCAAGAGAAGATAGTTCAATACTTTGAGAGAGAGCTATCCTATAAACTTCATTACAAATCATTCGTATAAGGGCTTCGTATTGAATTTTTATAGAACCTAAGGGTTGGTTTAAAATCACCGTTAGTGGATTACAAACACAATTGATTGCTATTTTTGGGTAAATCGCCTGCAAAATATTAGATGAGATCTCTAAATTAAAAACACTGTCATTCTGATAATGAAATATTTTTTTTAATCTTTCAGAACAAGTTTCACTAAATCTCTCTACTAAGATGCTGCCCTTATAAGCAAATAGACTTTCTGCGTTTTTATAGATGGCACCAAAAACTTGCCCTTTTAAAACCTTTGTGGAGAGAGAATTGAGTGCATTTTCAACCTCTAGCTCAAGCCCTAATCCGTTTTGTAAACAAATGACTATGGAGCCTAAATCAGATAACCCCTGCTGGAATAGGTATAAGCTTGAGGCTATATCTCTGGCTTTTGTCGTTAAAAAAACAATAGGGCTTTTTGCTATCTTGTATTTTAAAAAAAAATCCCTATAGATTTTGTCTACAACTACAAAACGTTTGCTCAGAGTAAACCTTCCTTCAACTACTCCTGTTAAAGTGATCCCATTTTTTTGGATTTTTTGAAGCTGTTTTGTTTTGCTAACTAAAAATACTCGATTAGAGATATTACTTTTTAGTAGAGAAACAACTAATCCTTGTCCAATACATCCTGCTCCTATAACAAAAATGTCGTTTGCTTGCTCTTGTACGAATCTTCTTTTATTCTTTTTTTCCATTTCAGATACTTGAATCATATTCTAGAAACTACTATAAAATACAGACACCCTAGTATCAGATATTAAGCACAATGAAAATGAGGGTTTCCTAATCGCTTACCAATACCAGCCTTTATACGATATTGAGCAAGAGATACAGCTGCTTGATGCGTAGATATATTACTTTTATCGGATTCTTCAAAAATGGTTAAAAGACTTTGATAGATATTGAGAGATTTCTCACGAGGAATTTTAGGGTGATAGCCTTCTATTGCTACTTCTTGAGAAACGTTGATAAGTCCGCCTCCATTAATTACAAAATCGGGCGCATAAAGAATTTTTCTTTGTTTTAAACTTTCTCCATCTTCATCGGTTAAAAGCTGGTTATTAGCAGAACCAGCAACCGCTTTACACCGCAGTATCGGAATGGTATTCCTATTGATGATCCCTCCAAAACCACAAGGAGAAAAAATATCGCATTCTTGATGATAAATTTCCTCAGGAGCAATTGTTTTGACGCCATACTTTTTAGCTATTCTTTTCATAGTATCCACATTGATATCAGTAATTGTAATATCAGCTCCTTGCCAAAAGAGAAATTCTATTAAAAGTTCACCCACATTGCCAGCGCCCTGAATGACAATCTTTCTATCTTGTACAGAATTGGATCCATGGAGTTTTTGTAATACAGCCTGTATCCCACAGTATATTCCCCATGCTGTAAACCTAGATGGGCTACCACTACTTTTTTCATGAGAAAAACCCACAAGATACTTCGTCTTTTTGTTTATAATAGCAAAATCTTTTTCTTCACTACCAGAATCTTCTGCTGTAATGAATTCTCCATTCAAGGAATCAACAGCTTCAGCATAAGCTAGCAAGAGCTCTTCTGTTTTATCAATCTTTGGATTGGCTATAATAACAGCCTTTCCCCCTCCAAAGCCAGTTTCTGCAATTGCTGATTTATAACTCATTCCCTTTGCGAGCCTTAACACGTCTGTTAAAGCTTGGTCAAAAGAAGAATAGGGATAAATGCGTGTTCCCCCAAGGGCGTTTCCTAAAGCTGTACTGTGTATGGCAATAATTGCCTGTAATTTTGCTTTTACGTGTGTTACCTTGATAACCTTCTCGTAACCCGGAACAGGGAGAGTTTCCAAAACCAATCCCGTTTTTTTCACTTCTTTTTTTTCCATGAGTTGGGTGTTCATATTTCTCCTTGAGTTAAAAAAACAAAATATAACTTAAAAGAGATTTTATCTGTCTAACTTATTTTTTATATATTTCGTTACAATTCGAGATTGAATGCTCCGATTATGAACCTATCTTGAATATAAATTTTCGCTATCCTGTCTGGTCGTTTTATTTTTTAACCAAAAACAGATCATATGAACAAGTAAAGATTAAATGAAGAACTGTGGAGGGCTGTAGTGAATACTA
>JAUPVT010000003.1 GCA_030916885.1 Chlamydiota bacterium | reverse complement strand
TGCTTCTGATGCCGGCATTAGCATTAATACGGATCTCAATCCTTTGTATTTTTATTTTGATATCGTTGGTGCAAATGAAAAAGTATTGTTTTTGACGAAGAAAATTTTTCAGACAGCAAAACAAATAAGTATTTCAGAAGAAAAATTTCAGACATATGTCAGCTCTTTATCTGCTCAATACAAAAATAACTCTAAAAAATTAGCACTGTTTCAAGCGCAAATGGAAATGGAAAGTATCATTTCTCATAATCCTTGTAATCAACAAAAACTATTAGCTCTGCAAAATCTTTCTTGGAAAGATTTTTTAGACTTTTTAGAAGAATTTAGTGAATGTCTTTATACAAGAGCTTTTTTATATGTAGATCTTTCTCAAAGCCAAGCTATAGAGTTTTTTCAGGAGCTCCAAACAATCTTACATACAAAAGCTTATCCTCTTACTCAGCATATAGAATGTAAAGTACTTATTTTATCAGACTTAACTAACCCCACTAAACTTGTCTTGAAAACAGGACAACAAGGATCGGGAGTAGTAATTCTTTTGCAAGAAGGGTCTTTTAACTTTGAGTCAAAAGCTATTCAGGAGATCTTATCTCAAGCCTTGCAAACAGCTTTTTTTGAAACGTTGCGTACTCAGCAACAAACAGCTTATATCGTTGATTCTTATGCCCAGGAAAGAGAAAGCCAATTATTACAGTATTTTTCTGTGCAGTCCAGCACGCATACTGCAAATGATTTATTGTCACGATTTGAGCTGTTTTTAAAAGATTTTGATAAGAACCTCGATACAGAGATCTCTTTGGAGCGCTTTGAAATAATCCGTTCTAGCATTATTTCTTCTCTTAAGAATATAACCAAAGAGAGTTTTTTAGGCAAATTAAGAACTCTATTTACATTATCCTTCTATTATCAGGATTTCGAACGGGTAAAAAAGCTAATAGATAGTTTAAGTGCTCTATCTTATGATCAATTCTGTGCGGTCGCTCATCACATGCTCTCAAAAGATAATCCTCGTAGGTTAGCTGTTCTAGTAGAAGGAGAGCTTTCTACAAAAGATGAGGATTCCTACGATGAACTTTCATGTAGAGAAGATGTGCAAATGCTAGGAGAGTTTGTATCTAACCTAAGGATAGAGTCGTGCACCTCTATTCATTAGATAGGCGTCAGCTAACACCAATGCTGTCATAGCTTCAACTACAGGCGCTGCTCTAATTGCTACACAGGGGTCATGTCTTGATTTTTTAGAGGGAATAAGCTCCTCTTTATTACCATCTAGATTAACCGTCTGTTGTATACGAGCAATACTAGAGGTGGGTTTAAATGCGGTGCGGGTAATTAGATAGGCTCCATTAGTGATTCCAGCTAATGTTCCTCCTGCGTGATTTGTTTGTGTGACAATTTGCCCCTTCTTAAGAGTAAATAGATCATTGTGATCAGAGCCTCTCATTTGAGCTGCTTTAAAACCAGAGCCAAATTCAAAACCTTTACTAGCTGGAATAGAAAGCATGGCTTTTGCTAAATTGGCTTCTAGTTTTTCATAGATAGGATCGCCCAAGCCAATTGGCAAAGAGGAGGTGACACATTCGATAACTCCTCCCAATGAATCTTCATCTGTCTTTACTTGATCGATTAAGGCAGACATTTTTGTAGATATTGCAAGATCAGGACAAAATAGGGGACTAGAGTCTACTGTTTCTCGTAGCTTGCTAAAAGAGCTAGGCTTATAAGGAGAAATAGAGATTCCCCCTATTTCACAAACATAAGCAATTATTTCCACATTGATCTCTTTAAGGATTTTCTTGGCTACTGCGCCAGCTGCTACTCGACAAGCTGTTTCTCTAGCAGAAGCTCTTCCTGCTCCACGATAATCAAAAGCACCATATTTTTGCAGATAGGTAAAGTTTGCGTGCCCAGGGCGTAGTAGATGCTTATTTGATTCGTAGGCTTTAGGATTATGATCTTGATTAAAGATGATAATCGAAATAGGAGAACCTGTAGTTTTATCCTCAAAAAGACCAGAGTAAATTTCAGCGCAATCAGGTTCTTTGCGGGGAGAAACATAAGGATTTTTTCCAGGGGCTCTTTTTTTAAGCTCTAGGTTAATTTCTTCATTGTTTAAAGATACGCCTGCAGGGCAACCATCTATGATAACGCCAATAGCCTTGCCGTGAGATTCGCCCCAAGTTGTAATACGTAAAAATGTGCCAAAAGAATTACTTGCCACGTTCTAACCATAGGTTTTCTAATTTGCTAAAAATATCACTACCTTTTTTCTGATCTTCCATAATAAGTTTATAGTCGAAAATCTGTTCATATATTAAACTTCTTTTTTTAAAAATCTGCTTAAAAGATTCTTCTGGATTATTTACGTTCAAAAAGCCTGGTAAATCAGTAAAAAACATTCTTTTTTTTATCATTTCTTTTTTTACTTTGAGATACACCAGTTTTCCTATCTTTTGAAGAAAAAGTCTATTAAAGGGATCTAAAACCAAGCCTCCACCTACTGCAATAATACTATTTTTTACATTTGTAATAAGGAACAAAGTCTGCCTTTCTAATCTTCGAAAATAGGTTTCTCCTTCACTTTTGAAAATTTCTCTAACAGAAATACATTGACCTGTTTGTAATTGATATAAGGACTCAACTAAGTCATCCGTGTCGTAAAAAGCACAATTCATTGATTTAGCGGCTTTTTGACCTAATGTGGTTTTCCCAGAACTTTTAAAACCGTATAAAATCAAATTCATGATTCTATTTTTGCTCCTAATCGCCTAAAATCATCGATAAAGCTAGGATAGGTTTTTGCAATACATTCCACATCATCTATCAAGCTAGTTCCTTTAGCTACTAATGCTGCAACAGATAATGCCATAGCAATCCGATGATCTTTATGGCTATATAATTTTGCAGCCTTAAGAGAAGAGGGATAGATGATAAGGCCATCTTCTTTTTCTTCTATATTAGCACCCATTTTTTTTAGTTCTTGAGTGATTGCAGAAATCCGATCAGATTCTTTATGTCTTGCAATCTGTGCATTATATAAGTGAGTTTTTCCTTCTGCAAAACAACCAATGACAGCTAAAATGGCAATAGTATCAACAAAATTGTTTATATCAATATCTATCCCTTTTAAGTGTTTGGTTTTTCTTATAATGACCTTCTTATAGTTAGAATCGATCTCTATATTAGCACCCATTGAAAGCAAACAGTGAATAATTTGCTTATCTCCTTGATGGTCTGTTAGGTCAAGGTTATCTAATACAATTTCTGAGCTAGTGAGCAATGCTGCTGCAATCGGAAAAGCAGCTGAGCTCCAATCTCCAGGTACTGTGTATTCAAATCCTTCGTATTGAGTTTTACCTGGTATCCAATACTCTTTGTGATTGCGGTGCTCAATTTTAGTTCCCAATTTCTTAAGCCAATGTAAAGTTAGATCCACCCAAGGTTTTTCACCAGGGTTTGTAACTTGAATATGGCTTTGCCCTTCTAGAAAACATGCTGTCATCAATAGAGCAGAAACAGGCTGAGAATCTCTTCCACATAATTTTGTACTCCCTGGCCTTAGAGGCCCTTTTATGCAAATAGGGGCAAATCCATTTAAATACATAGAACGTGCATCTGCTTGTAGGAGCTGAAGGGCAGATAATAAGGGTTGTATAGGTCTTAAACTGCAGATAGAGTTATCTCCTGTAATTACGGTATAAGTAGGTAAAAGGGAAGCAAGGGCCCCGATTAAACGCAGCACTAGACCAGAATTTCCTACATCAATTACATTTTTTGGAGATTGGAGTTTTCCATTGGTTCCTTCAATCCATAAAGTGGTATTTGTTTGTCGAATTTTAACACCGAGCATCTCTACAGCTCGCAGTATAGCATATGTGTCAGGAGAGGATAAATATTTATGAATCTGACTTGTACCTTTTCCCATCAAAGCAAAAAAAATAGCCCGCAGAGTTTGCGATTTGGAAGAGGGGATTACAATCGATCCTTGTAATATACTAGGACTGATATGAAATTTTACCATATTCAAGCTCTAACCAGTTAAGTCCTTCTATTATATATTCCATCGGGATGGGTATAGTTGATGGAGTAACCACGCCGATTTCTTGTAATAAAACAAAATGATTTATCCCATTCTTTACTTTTTTATCTTTTTTTATCAACTTTAAACAGGACTCTTTTTGAAAGCCATAAATGGCAAGAGGGAACTCATAAGAGTGAATAAGAGTTTGTATTTTAGTAAAAGAGGCAAAGGAAAGAAAACCCATTTTCCAACTCATATAGCTTTCTACTAGCATTCCTATTGCTACAGCTTCTCCATGAGTTATTTGAAAGTCTGT
>JAUPVT010000061.1 GCA_030916885.1 Chlamydiota bacterium | reverse complement strand
TTGTATGACCAAAGTTAAGAATAGATCGAGTGCCTATTTGTTCTACAGAGTCACAGCTTACAATTTGATGTTTTAGACTAATACAAGTTCTAACAAGTTTCATTGTCTGATTTAAATTATCTTGGTCCAAACCATTTTCTAGTTGTAAAAATAAATCGTAGCACAAGGTAATCGCATATTTAATGATTTCAGCAGTTGCATTGATCCACTCTTTTTTAGGCAAATTAGATAGCCATTGAAAATCATAATAGATCTTATATGGAAAATAAAAAGTACCTAAAAGATTTTTTCCATGAGCGGTATTTATAGCATTTTTCCCACCAATTGCTGCATCTATCATAGCCAATAAAGTAGTAGGAATATAAATTAAAGCAACGCCACGCATATAGGTTGCTGCAATAAACCCAATAAGGTCTATGGTCACTCCACCACCTAAAGCAATAAAGCAGCTATCGCGTCCAAACTTTTTAGCAAAGAGTTGATTTTCTAGAAGCTCTTTGGTCTTATAATTCTTATTTTTCTCTCCAGCTTCAAATACCAATAGATCTATAGTAATTCCTTTTTGTTTTAAAAAGGATTGCCAGTTATAACCAATTAGATTTGCTACGTTCCTATCGCAAAACAGAGCAAATTTATAGTTAATTTGCTGAAGATCTTCTACGATTTGGTTTGAAAAGAGATCACAGTCTAAAAAAACCTCTGTAGTATCTTGACGTTCTAAGCATAAGGTAAAATTTTCTAACACGATTTGTATCCTTATTTATAAAAGAGATTGCAATATAAAAGCTTTAATGAAAAGCAAAGAGAGGAGTCTTGTTATTTGGTATAGTTACTGGACCTAAGCTAGAACTTGCAGAGAAAGAGATTCTCTCTCAATTAAAATGGATTGATGCAGTGGAATTTCGACTTGATCTATTTATAGATTTGGATTTAATTCAGCTAAAAACCTTCCTAAAAAAATTGCCTATTCCTGCTTTATTTACTCTAAGAAGACAAGATCAAGGAGGAGGTTTTACCCAATCAGAAAAAATCCGCCTTCAGCTAATTGAAGAGCTCTGTCAATTAGAGCCAGACTTTTTTGATCTAGAATATGATATATCACCAAGTTTTCGTAAAAAAATATTTTTAAGCAATCCAAAGATACGTTTTATCACCTCCTATCACAATTTTGAGAGGTTTCCAGAAATAGATCTATTGTTACCTTCTCTTTTTACTCCATATGCTCATTTTTATAAGATAGCAGTTCACTGTACTTCTTCCATAGAGGCACTTCAACTGCTTCATTTGTCTAAGAAATATACGAGTCTAGTAGCTATTGGATTGGGAGAAAAGGCTCAATTCACAAGACTGCTTGCACCTGTTTTGGGTATGCCCTTTAGCTATGTAGCACTTAAATCTCAAACAGCGCCTGGACAACTTGTCTTAAAAGATTTACTGCTTTATCGTTTTTCATCTCTTAGCTCTACAACCGCTATTTATGCATTACTTGGAGACCCTATTGATACAAGTTTAAGTCCTATGGTTCATAATGCTGTTTTTGCTGATCAAAAAAGAAATGCGCTCTACTGCAAGATCCCTTGCAATAAAAAAGAACTTCCCGAATCTTTAAAGCTCATTCAACAGCTTCCCTTTAAAGGTTTGAGCATTACAATGCCTTTAAAAGAAAAAGCAGCAACAATAACCCATTCCCTACAAGCTGCTGTAAATACACTGGTTATCGATTCTAAAATAACAAGTTTTAATACTGATGGTATAGGTGCTATACAAGCACTAGAAAAAAAAACCATGCTCTTTAAAAAAAAAATTGTCTTATTTGGTGCAGGTGGTGTTGCTCAAGCTATTGCACAAGAAGCTATAGAAAAAGGAGCTTTTATTACTTTCATCAATCGCACAAGAGAAAAAGCTATTCAATTAGCAAAAATATATCAATGTAAGGGAGGGGGGGTAGAACTTTTTCCTCTTCATTACGATATAATCATTAATTGTACCCCTAATCCTGACTATATTCAATCAGAATGGATTTGTCCTAACTCTATAACAATGGACACAGTTTATCAATCTCAATGGACAGAATTCTTAAAGAAGGCTTCTTTGAAAAACTGTACGATCATCTTTGGGAAAGAGTTATTTATTAATCAAGCGGTTTACCAGCAAATGCTTTGGAGTTCAAGTTATTCAAAAGAAGAGCTTGAACAAGTGATTAGTAGATCTGTATAAGATTTATAAAAGGAGAAAGCAAAGCAACAAAAATAAATAGTTAATTTTTTTAAAGAATTCAGCTCAAAAGAAGAAACTGCTACGTTAAAGGACATCGATTGGATCTATTTTATTTTACAAGAAAGAAAATTTTTACGAAAAACAACCACACCTATTAGCGCAGATAAGAGTTTTATACTTCCGCCAATCCACATGGGAAGTACAGGATAAGCTCCTACAATAGAACCAGAAAACAGAGGGCTGAGAATTAAAGCTGCAGCATTAATTGAGGTAAAAATACCTAACGCTTCTCCTTGAACTTCAGGTGAAGCTTTATTTGAAACCAAAGTAGTAGCGCTTGGCATAACAAAAGAAGTAAAAAAACAGATAAAAAACATCACAAAAAAAAGCCAACTAGTAAATCTTAAAAAGGGCACGATAAGAATCATAAGTGCTCCTAAAAAGATTCCCACTAGAAAAAGAATCTCTGGTTTAAATCGATTGATAAAAGGGCGAATAAGCAATCCTGCGCTAAGAGCATAATATCCTCCTGCAGCTCCAAAAAAAAGACCAAGTTCAATAGGTGAAAAGTGAAAACGAGTAATCAAATAGACAGGAATAAATTCAAAAAAATAAGACCAAGCAAATATATCCAGAAAAGAGCAGAGGAAAATTACTCTGAGCCCTTTAAAGCAAAAAGCTTTCTTTAATTGAGATATTCCCATAACCAAGCTAAGCTTTCTTTTAAATGTAGAGAGATGAGTTTCTTTGAAGAAGAAAAATACAAAAAGAAGGTTCACTGCAATGATTAACCCAGCAAAGAGAAAAGGGTAGCTATACCCAAACGAAGATAGGGAGCCACCTATAAAAGGGCTAAGAGCAAACCCACTGCCAAGTGCCATCGCATAGAGACTAAAATTTTTAACTTTCTGTTCTTGTGAACTAAGATCTGCAATTGATGCTTGCACAATGGAAATATTCCCAGAGGCAAATCCAATAACAACTCTAGAAGTTAGCAAAAAAAAGATATTACTAAAAAACACACCTAAAAAGGCTATTACATATCCTAAAAGAGCTATTATGAGACTTGTCTGAAGGGGTTTTTTACGTCCCTTATTATCAGAAATAGTACCCCATATAGGTGCACTGAAAAACTGAGCAAGAGGCATCAAGGATAAAAGGAGCCCCAGCCAGATCCCTCGCATATGAAAAGATGTTTCTAAAGGGACAAGAGAAAAAGAGTTGTCAAAAAGCATCGATGAAAAAATAGGAAAAACAAGGCCGATGCTCATGTTATCAATAAAAGCTACAAGAAGTGCAATGTAAAAAGAGGATTTGTAATTTTTCATAGAAAAACTTTAGCATTAGAAAAAATCAATAATGTGTTTGAAGAGAGAATAATTATTTGTTTTTAGTTTTTTCTTCGAGAGTCTCTTACTATTGAATACTAATTCAACTGCATCAATGATAATCTGTTTATCTATAAATAGAGAGTAGATTTTATTTCCGTCTTTAAACTGCTCTCTTAATTTATAAGTAATTCTTCTATAAGGGGGGATATCTGCAGGAAATTCATTGAGGTCTTTTTTATTGATTCCTAGAGTTACTAAGTAAAAAATCCAAAAAGTGATTTTTTTAAAAGGCATGTTTATTTTATGAAATGAATTTAGTAAAAGCTCGAATAACCTGTTTTGGAGAAATATATGCTTGCCATTTCTGTTGTCGAAGGCGCAGTCCTTTAAAGTTAGGAATAAAGCGATAAGGTGTAATTATTTTAGTAGTAAACCAACCAGGACGCCAAAGGGTCATTTGTTTTTGACAAGAGGCGACAACGAGTGTAGGGATCTCTAAATTTGAAGCTAAATGTACTGTTCCAGATTCATTGCCAATAAGAAAAGTAGACTCGTAAATAAATCCTGCTAATTCATTTAAAGTGGGGAAAAGAGGTAGAGGAAATCTATCTTTAGTCAATAAAACCCACTCGGGATGCTCTGAGGGACTAACACAGAAAGTTACTTCATAACCTTTTTGTGTTAAGTTTTGGGCTACTTTGATAAATTTCTGTGCATTCCATGTTCGTAAGGGGCTTGTGCTTGTTGGGTGAATCAAAACTCGTTTTGGATAACGGTTTTTCTTGAAATTACTTGGAACAACTAATCCATTGTTTTTTAAAACCTCTGAACGCTGTACAACAGAAGCAATAGATCCTGCAATATTATCAACCATAGAGCATGAGCGATCAAAGACCCGATCTAGCTGAGTTAAAGGAGCATGTTTACTTTTATCATAGCTGGAGTAAAAAACACTTAACTTATTAAGTCTACCAATCTTGTAGAGACCAATAATGACATTTGATAAAACACTATTATCATTTTGTAGAACAATGATCTCATAAGTAGAGAGCTGCTTTTCAATCTCATTTAGATAGGAGCGTTTTTTTAAATGG
>JAUPVT010000060.1 GCA_030916885.1 Chlamydiota bacterium | reverse complement strand
TATGTGAACAACAGTTAGGACAAGAGATATTCATTTATGGCTCCCATGATTTTAGAGCATAATACATCCTTTATCCATAAAATTAAAACTTAGATAATCACTACCTGTTTAGGACTACCCAAAAATGATTTATTAAAGTAAATAAAAATTCAAAATTAGTTATTCATGCAAATAAAATATTTAAAATTTAATTAGATGTATATATGGTTTTTTGTAAATAGAATAACTTTTTAAAACATATTCTCGATCTAAACATAACTAATTTCATGAATCAAAATGTGCAAATAAGCCATGAATAAGACCAGAAGATTTCTCCGTTAGGAAGATATAGATCAACAAATCAAGTTTCGCGTATTGGGATTGGCGACTTAAGACTTCTTCTGAAACCTAATTTTTAATTTATCGCCACAACAGACGGCTTTAAGACTCTCAAATTACCCAAAGATCGGTTGGAATATGGCTGCTCAGATATTTAGGTTCTTTTCTATAAAGGTCGTGAAGCTCTTATTTACAAAGAGAAAGAACAAGCCATTCTTATTCACCTATGACAGTTGAATATCTTCCTTCATAAACACTATCTGCATATTCCTGTACTTTGTTTTTGCGAAATTCCGGATCACTATAGAGTTCTATATTCCCTCGCTGTATTCGATGACCCCAAGACCACCCACAAAGATCTGCTGGGTAATCCAAAACTCTTTGTTGTATTTCTTCAAAAGGTTTTGGTTTATCTGCAAAGAACTTTTTTTTATCCACTGGATATGTAGCTTCTACCACCTCTTCAGGCATAATAATGGGTGGATATATAAGAGATGAATAGACTTCGTAACCCACTCTATCTATAACTGATTTAATCCTGTCTTTTAAAGGACGTTCCTGGCTTGAAGAAGCTTCTTGAGGTTCAACTTCATCAGGAAAGAATGAAAAATGAGCTGATGATGGTCCGGGTAAAGGTGAAATAGACATATATTGCTTTTAAGGTTTTTAAAAATACAGCTTCTAAATAGAGCTTTTTGCAAGTTAATGATCAACTGTTTTTGTGTGGTGAGAATAATGGCATAGTAACTCCTGCCATATGCTTTAATACACAATTTTGTTTTGTAATCCCTCTTTAACAAAAAAGAGATATTAATAATGGAAAAAGATTAAGTAAAGTAAAGGTTTATCTCAGATATGCTCTGGACAGCATTGGTTGTTTTAGACCAAATTAAGAAAAAGACTTTTTGTCACAGTTGTCACAGACAAATATAATGACATCTGATTTTTGATTATCTTTACCTTCTTATTGCATTAATAAGAATCACTAATAATATCTAACTTAAAAACATTATTAACATTAACTAAGTTGTTGGACTTTAATAAGTTTATTAACGTAAAACAAACTAAAGAGTGTGTATTAATAATAAATCCTCAACAAATTGAAACTAACAGTTTAAAAAAGCATCACACCACCTTAGGATGCTAGCTACACGCGAGACAGAGACTGATCATCTCGTTCGTTTCCGTAACAACGACCTCGCATTTTCTCGTACGGGAGAAATGACTAAAAACCGTATGCGGGAATGCGATGTCGAAAGATTTGGCAATTGTCAATGAGTATAATGACTGTTATGAAGAAGTCTATCGCGCATGGAATGGATTTTATCCTTTAGCGGATAGAGATCTTCGTTTTTATCTCGGAGATCAATGGGATGCCCAAGAGCGGAAAAAACTCGTCCAAGAAGGGCGTCATGCCTTTGTATTCAATAGAGCTCGCCGTAATATGTACTAGTGATTTAATCTGACTTTGTTTAAATAAAAAGTAAAAAAAATTTAGAGCAAATATGAACTTATCACAGAAAATAATAAAACCTAAACTAGGATTGTTTCAACTAGCAAAACAATTAGGTTCTGTTTCAGAAGCTTGCAAAGCTATGGGATACAGCAGAGATTCCTATTATCGTTTTAAGAACTTGTATGAATTTGGAGGAGAAGCAGCCTTACAAGAAATTAGCCGCAAAAAGCCTATTCTAGCTAATCGAGTAGAACCAATGATTGAAAAAGCTGTTGCAGAGATGGCGATAGAATATCCAGCTTATGGACAGCTCAGAGTATCTAATGAATGAAAGAAACAAGGTATTCTTGTTTCACCTGGAGGAGTGAGGTCAATATGGCTAAGGCATGAATTAAATAGTTTTAAAAAAAGACTGACTGCACTAGAAGCTAAAATGGCTCAAGAAAATCACATTCTTACAGAAGCACAACTCATTGCTCTAGAAAGGAAGAAACAAGAGCAATAAATTCATGGAGAAATAGAATAGGAGTTACGCAGTTAGCAAGTATTTAGGATGTTTTAAATAGGTTCTAACAGCTTCTCTAACGATTCTCAATTTAACTTCAAACCAAGTAATGCCTACTCGAAAACAAAATCTTTCTATTCTTAAAAAAGCTCTTAAAGTGCACAAATCAAGATTTAATCTGACAGACACCTACTTTAAAATAGTATTTAATAATATTTCGTCAGATTAAATCTTGATTTGTACACTGCTCTTGTAATAGGAGATGGTCGTACAGGTATGGTTATCGACCTGTTAACCGTACTTCGAGTTATTCCCGCAACAGAGCACCCCTTTTTTCTAATACAATTAGTTTTAGTATTTTTCTACTTTTTTCATTAGGACTTGGTGCCATTTGCTTTTATAAAAGAGATAAAACGTCTTGAAGTAAAAAAAATTTACAATTGAGAGAAATATAGGTTATATGAGAAAATCCTTTTAAAAAGGATTTTTTCATGTTTCGTAAAATGCCAATTATCATCTTGGCTATTATTCTTCTTATCCTATCTATTGACCAGTTCATTCCCATTTATCTCAAGCAGTTTGTGTATTCTCTGAGCTTGTCTGTGAAATCTATCCTTATTTTCATACTACCTATCCTTATTTTCATGCTGCTGTTTAAAACGATTTCTCAGCTATCGCGCACCGCTACACAAATGATCTTTATTCTTCTCATAGCTCTTTGTTTTTCAAATTTTTTATCAACGATGATGAGTTCTCAGATAGGATCTATCATCTATCAATTCGACCTTTGTATTAAAATGCCAATAGATCAAATAACCCTTATGCCTATTTGGTCTTTTACTCTTCCTAAATGGATTGCTAATGATCATGCGATGTTTATAGGAATCTTCTCTGGGATATTCTTTTCTCTTTTTAAACCAAAACTTGGTCTAAAAATTTCATTCTATTTTGAAAAAGCTATTCAGAAAATGCTTAATCTGCTGGCCTTTGTGATCCCTATTTTTATCTGTGGATTCATCATAAAACTGATTCACGATCAACTCATTCATACAATTATTTACGACTATTCTCTGATTTTTGTATTGGTAGCTATTTCACAATTTATCTACATCGCATGTATCTACTTGATATCTAATCGCTTTTCTTTACCCTCTTTTCTGGATACACTTAAAAATATGCTTCCAGCTGCATTTACAGGATTTAGTAGTATGTCAAGCGCAGCTGCCATGCCTTTAACAATCATAGGCACTGAAAAAAATACTAAAAACCCTTCTTTAACTCGTTTAAGTATTCCTATAACTGTAAATACGCACTTAATTGGAGATTGTTTTGCCATTCCTATTTTTGCTTTTGCGGTTATGAAAAACTTTGGCATTCCTGAACCCGCTTTTTTTACTTACCAAGTGTTTGCTCTTTACTTTGTTATGACAAAGTTTTCGGTAGCAGCTATTCCAGGTGGAGGGATTATTGTCATGCTTCCTATCTTAGAGAGTCAACTAGGATTTACCACAGAGATGTCTTCTCTAATAACCGCTTTGTATATTTTATTTGATCCCGTAATCACCTGTGCAAACATATTGGGAAATGGGGGCTTTGTATTAGCCCTTAACAAACTACCTCTTTTTGCTAATTTAGAAAAAACAGGTAGTAATTAACTGAAGCCTTAAAATCTATCTAGAATTTTTTTTGCTAATATAGCTACTAAAACTACCCCTAAAACCTTTGGGGCCCAAAAATGGATAGATTGCAAAAAGATTGTCAGCTTTTTTGTAGTCGAGACTAACTAAAGCGTCCTCAAAAATCTTATCCGCTACTTTTTTAAGATGATTTGCTGAAACACGTATTCTGGCATCTTGACACTCATATCGGACTAAAACACCATTTTTCTTAATCTTATCGGGCCAGTGTTCAAAAGGAACATTTCCCCATCTTTCTGCCTCATCATCCACGGATCTTAAAGCCCGATCTCCTTTCATCATAGTCCCCAAAATTTGCATAACAACTCTTTTTAAGTGTTCCTCAATCGTTTGATTTCTTTTAATTAAATCATATACATCTTCAGAAAAACCTACTTTCTGTTCTTCTTTTGCCGGATTTGCTAAAGTATTAGAGAGCTCTATTGGGACTGTTTGAGATAAATCATGAAGAGAGGTATATAAGGTAATAACAATAGAAGCAGCCTCTAT
>JAUPVT010000059.1 GCA_030916885.1 Chlamydiota bacterium | reverse complement strand
GTATGTGAACAACAGTTAGGACAAGAGATATTCATTTATGGCTCCCATGATTTTAGAGCATAATACATCCTTTATCCATAAAATTAAAACTTAGATAATCACTACCTGTTTAGGACTACCCGTTTCTTCATTTCTTTTTAATTCAAAGTCTATGGTTTGTGAAGCTAAAGATAGAGAGATGCAAGTTGTGAATAAAGAAAATAATACTTTTTTAATAATAAAAAACTCAAAAGAAAAGAGTACCTAGTTATTCACTTAGGATTTATCCATCCAGAAAAATTGGAAACTAAAAGAAAGAAGAAGCTAGATATAAGAAAAATGATTAATAACGTAGAAAGTTCAGGGAATGTCTTTCCTGATTTTGAATCTTTTGAAGTTATAAGAGCATAAAACCAGAGATCAAGAAATGGAAAGACATCAGTGCTAAAGACATCAGTGCTAATGAAAGTTTCCATGTTACAGTAAATATGGTCTTAAGTTTAACTTGTTTCTGTAAAAAAATATTTGAGAAATGAAAAATGATAGGTTTTGAATTTCGTATTTTAAAACTTAAAATAAAAAAAAGCAGTATCTTTAATACTAAACTTTTTTAACAGGAAAGCTTTCTAAAGGTTGCCCAGAATAGGACTCGAACCTACATGCCTTGCGGCACCAGAACCTAAATCTGGCGTGTCTGCCATTCCACCATCTGGGCAAAGAAGTAATTTAGAGAAAATAAGCTCTTTTCGTCAACTGATTTTTAAATGGTTGTTATTTTAACCCTTTTAAGCTCATACTCAAGCGAAAAAAAGCAAAGAGTAGATTCCAATGTTACCTGAAAATCCTTTACGCAAAGCTCGTGAAAAGTATCTTCCTATATTGCCTAGTTTGTTGCAAGAAATAGATAATCTTGAATGGGTAAAAGATCAAAATATTTCTTTAGAAAATGAAGAAATTCGTGCTCTTTTTCCCTTAACATTTGGGCAACCTATTTTAAGGGTTCAAAAAAAAGAAGGTACTGAAAACCGCTTGCTAAGAGTGGGTGTTGTTTTTTCTGGAGGGCAGGCAGCTGGAGGACATAATATCATTACAGGCCTTTTAGATGCTTTGATTTTACTCAATCCAGAATCAAGGTTATTTGGGTTTTTAGAAGGTCCTGAGGGGATTATAACAAGTAAATATAAGGAACTAACCAAAGAGCTTGTTCAGTCTTACCGGAACCAGGGAGGATTTGATTTAATCGGATCAGGAAGAACTAAATTAGAGGCACCCGAGCATTTAGCCTCTGCTTTAAATACAGTTAAATCCATGCAATTAGATGGTTTGGTTATTGTTGGAGGAGATGATTCAAATACCAATGCTGCTATTTTATCGGAATATTTTAAAAGTAAAAACTCTCAAACAGTTGTTGTTGGTGTTCCAAAAACAATTGATGGAGACTTAAAAAACACTTATATTGCTACCTCTTTTGGATTTGATACAGCTTGTAAAATTTTTTCAGAGGCAATTGGTAACATTGCCAGAGATTGCCTATCAGCTAAAAAATACTATCATTTTATCAAGTTAATGGGGCGGTCTGCTTCACATATTGCTTTAGAATGTGGCTTGGCCACACACCCAAATATGGTATTAATTGCAGAAGAAGTTGCAGAGAACAAGAAAACCTTGCAAGAGATTACCAATCAAATAGCAGACTTAATCTGCGAACGTGCAGAAAAAGGGAAAAATTTTGGAGTGATTCTTATTCCGGAGGGGTTAATAGAGTTTATTCCAGAGATTGGTTTTCTAATTCAAGAGTTAAATCACTTATTATCAGATTCTTCTATAGATAATAAAGAGATTTTTAGTAGGCTAACGGAATTTTCTCGGAAATCTTTTAGTTCTTTACCAGAAGGAATCCAGGATCAACTTCTTTTAAATAGAGATCCTCATGGTAATGTGCAAGTCTCTTTTATTGAGACAGAAAAATTATTGATAGAAACAGTTAGCCAAGAACTAAAAAGACGATTAAAAGACGGTAAATACAAAGGAAAGTTTTCTGCTTTACATCACTTTTTAGGTTATGAAGGAAGAGCTGGATTTCCGTCTAATTTTGATTGTAATTATTGTTATTCCTTAGGATATACGGCAGCTTTGTTAATTACCCACAAAGCAACAGGGTATATGTGTTGTATAACAGGATTAACAAAAAATCCTATAGATTGGCAGGTTTTAGGAATTCCGCTTACTTCTCTAATGAATTTAGAATGGCGCGAAGGCAAAAAAAAACCGGTGATTAAAAAAGCTCTAGTTGATCTTTATTCCAAGTCTTTTAGCTTTTACAAACAGCATAGAAATGAGTGGAG
This sequence comes from Chlamydiota bacterium, assembly GCA_030916885.1. Taxonomy (GTDB): domain Bacteria; phylum Chlamydiota; class Chlamydiia; order Chlamydiales; family Rhabdochlamydiaceae; genus Rhabdochlamydia. The sequence continues at coordinate 13,981 of JAUPVT010000059.1, read as the reverse complement.
GTTAGGTGATCACTACCTATGTCCAGGACCTATACAGTTTTTTGGAGAAAAGAAACTAACTGACATAACCTCTCATTCCTTATCCATTGATGTATAAGAAAAAAATCCCTTTTACCAATCCTTATGAGAAAAATACTCGACGCGACCTAAAAGATATATTGTTATGGAAATTAGGCTATTATGATGATGAACACTTAGAAAGTTGCACGTTTTTCAACTATCCTATTTCTAAAAAAAAAGATAAACTTAGCAGTTCTTTTGCTATTTGGGTTAACCATAGTACTTTTCTCATTGAAATAGATGGATTGCGGATTTTGACCGATCCTATTTGGAGCAAACGTTGTTCTCCTTTACCCTTTCTAGGGTCTAAGCGCTGCCACCCTCCTGGCATTCCTTTTAGTCAACTTCCGACAATTCACTTAATTCTCATTAGTCATGATCACTATGATCATTTAGATAAACAAACAGTATTGGCGTTGGCTAAGCGTTTTCCGCAAGCGACTCGGATGGTACCTCAGCAAGTAAAACCTTGGTTTGATCTCCAAGAAATTTTTCCGGTGTACCAATGCCAGTGGTGGCAAGAAAGAGTGCTTACTTTCCCAAATAGGGATTCTAAAAGAGTAAAAATCACAGCTGTGCCGACACAACATTTTTCCGGTAGGAAACATTGGTGTTTAAATGACACTCTATGGGTAGGCTGGGTTTTGGAATTCTACGAAAAATCCCAATTAGCTAAAAAAATCTACTTTGTAGGAGACACGGGATATAACTCAATAGATTTTAAGCAAATTGGAGAACGCTTTTCTCCTATAGATTTCTCTTTGATTCCAATTGGATCTTACTCCCCCCGTTCTTTTATGAGGCCTGTTCATATTAATCCCGAAGAGGCCGTAATGATTCATCAGGAAGTTGGTTCTAAATTAAGTATTGGAATGCATTGGAAAACGTTTTGTCTGTCTGATGAACCGATGAATCGTCCACCTTATGATTTATATGTGAGTTTAAAAAAACACCAAATAGACCTTTCTTCTTTTCTTACCTTACCTCCTGGATATGCGATCAATTTTTAACCTTTTTATGGTTTATCTACGTTCCAAGATCTATTTTTTTCAGGAAGAAAAAAGGGTGTTACAACTATTTTACAGCTGTGATTTATTTCAAAAGTGTGATCTTGCTCTTAAAAAAGTTTATCGCTTCCGTAACCCTTTTACCATCTCAAAGAACTTCTTAAAAAAAAAACAGGAAAAGGAAATAGATATTTATGGGGAAATCCCTTTAACATCACTTCTACTTATTGCTAAAGAATGTGAAATAGCACCTAATGACCATGTGTTTGAACTAGGTTGTGGTAGAGGTAGGGCTGCTTTTTTTCTGCGAAGTGTGTTGCTCTGCAGTGTTACTGCAGTTGACTTTATTCCTTTTTTCATATCAAACGCAAAAAAAATTGTAGAAATGCTTAATATAGAATGCTTAACATTTATATGTAATGATATTCAACAGGTAGCTTTAAACCAAGCTACGTGTATTTATCTTTATGGAACATGTTTATCGCCTAGTGTGATTAAGCAGCTGTGTGCATCTTTACCTTCAAAAATCAAGATCATTACGCTAAGCTATGCCTTAAGAGATTATTATCAAGGATTTAAGATAATCAAGCAATTTTCTGTTCCGGTGCCTTGGGGAAAAATCGAAGTATTCTTAAATCAGAAGTAGACACTTTATTATCTATACCGTAGCTTCTATTTTTATGTAAAAACTGTAATCAATCCTTTTAAATTAATAAAAATATTGTTAAATTAAAATTAATAAAGATAATTAATTAATGTATTTATTTATAAAGAGGGCTTGCTTGGTATCTATGTTCTGGAATAAGAACTTTTTCAACCAAGATTCTCGGGTTTACAGGTCATCGATTAGATGGCAAAGACCATAAGTTAAGTGTCATTCACTACTTATCATCCACCCAGTCTGAGAAAACAGGCTCTCTTGGCCTTCCCTTTTTCATTCTACTTATGAAGATAAGTAAATGGCTTCTAAGAGGGAGGGTTTTTTTTCCGAAGCTGTTCGAAGTAGCTTACTCGTTTCTGCATCTCTCTTTCAAAACCATAAGGCTTAGGATGATAAAACTTGTGTCTTATCAAATCTTGTGGAAAATAATTTTGTCCTGAAAAAGCAAAGGGTAAATCATGATCATATTCATAACATTCTCCATATCCTAATTCAGAATCGAGTTTTGTGACTGAATTAATAAGAAAAACGGGAGGAGGAAGGTTAGATGTTTTTTTAGCCAGTTCTTTGGCTTGATTAAATGCAATATAAAGAGCATTGCTTTTAGGGCTTAATGCTAAATAAACAGTAGCTTGAGCTAAAGCTAGTTCTGCTTCAGGAGCTCCGAGCTGCGCAAATGCTTCCCAAGCGTGGAGAGCTAGTCCAAGCGCTTGTGGATCAGCAAGACCTATGTCTTCTACAGTCATACGAATGAACCGACGAGCTAAAAACTGCGGATCTTCTCCTGCATTTAGCATGCGGGCTAGCCAATATAGAGCCGCATCAGGATCAGAGCCGCGAATGGATTTATGCAATGCGGAAATTAACTGGTAATGTAGATCTGATTGTCTATCATACAAGGGAGATTTTTTTTGCAATAATGAAAGAAGGTCTTGCTCTTCAATGAGTTGCTTTTTTATGAAAAGAGGTTCTAGATTTTCAATCAGGTTAATTAGGTGTCGTCCATCTCCTTGAGCTTCTGTAATTAACATTTCTCTTGCTTTTGAGGTGAGTAAAAGCTTTGTATATTTTTCTTCGTATCTATTCATAATCTTATGCAAAGAAGAAGAATTCAAAGAATAAAGCTCAAGAACTCTAAATCGAGATAAAAGAGCATTGTTTAAAGCAAAGGAAGGGTTTTCTGTAGTTGCCCCAATAAGTATAAATAAACCTGCTTCTAAGTAAGGAAGGAATAAGTCCTGTTGAGCTTTATTCCATCTATGGATTTCATCTACAAAAAGAATAGTTATCTGCTTTTGCAAAAGGGGATGTGTTTGCATATCTTGAATGATATTTTTCACATCAGATGTTGCATGGGAAACAGCACTCATAGAAATAAAACGCGCATCAAATGCTTTGGAGTAAGCAAGAGCTAGTGTGGTTTTTCCTGAACCTGGGGGCCCCCAAAGCAATAAAGAAAGCGGTTTTTTCTGTAAAAGTGTAGTTTTTATTAACCCATTTTCTAATAAGAGGTGCTCTTGACCTGCAATTTCATCTAATTGAGTCGGGCGTAAACGTTCTGCAAGAGGAGTAATCATATTTTTCTCTACATTTTTATCTATTATAGATAAAAGCTTACATATATAGAATCTAGAGCTATTTTTTTAATGTTTTTTTTGTATCCAATTAGGTTTACGGCACGCATAAATCAAAAAAGGTATTCCGCACATAAATATAAGACCACTTAATAGAAAAGTACAGTAAACCCAAGGGTTTCCTGTATTCAATTGAGCAGGAGGAACAAAAGCAAGAGCAATTACAAATAAAGAAGTGAGAATTCCTAAAGAACTAAACAACCAAATCCCTTTATTTTTAAAAGGAATTTTATAAGCTCTGGGAACATGCGGTTTGGAATAACGGAGGATAATAGCAGAAACAAACATCAGAATATACATGATTAAGTAACTTTGAGCACTTAAGGCGGTAAGAATCCAAAAGGCACTGCTTACATTGGGCATATATAAAAAAATAAATCCTGCCATAGAAACAATAATTGCTTGGAATAGCAACAGTCGAGTGGGAACATTGCGTTTATTTACTTTTTGGAAAAAAAGAGGTAAATTTCCGTGTGTAGATGTGGTATATAAGCCTTTAACAGGGCCAATCAACCAAGAATTAACCTCAGCTATAGCTCCAATAACTAACAGAAAAGCCAAAATGGGTAAAATCCAAGTCAGTTGGTAATACTGAAAAAAGATGGCACACGCATCCATCAGACCAGAAACAAAGCTAATATCTGCTTTAGGAATCACAGCTCCAATAGAAAGAGAGCCTAACATAAATAAACTAAAGGTGATAATTGCTGCTAACACAATAGCTATGGGGTAATTTTTTCTAGGATTTTTCACGTCGGATGCATAACCAGCAGAAACCTCTAAACCTGCAAATGCAAGAAATAGTCCTGCTAAGAAAACCAAACCGCTAATATCTTTAAATTCTGGAATTAAAGCATCCCAGCTTAGCTCCATTTGCGTAGGACGCCCTCCTAAGATCCAGATCACACCCAAGGAAATGATGAGTATTCCAGGAGTAATAGTTCCTGCAATTACTCCAATAGTACTAAACCAACTTGAAGTTTTAATTCCAAAATAATTAAAAAAGGTCATCCCCCAAAATCCCAGTAAAATCACAGATAATATAAAAAATTTATTATGGGAAAGGCTAGGAGAGATTAAATAGGCTAAAGTACCGGCTACAAAAGATAAAATGACTGGATACCAAGCAACATTATGTATCCATTGCATCCAAATAGCAAAAAACCCCCAGCGATCGCCTAGAGCTTCTCTAACCCAAATATAAACACCACCTGATTTTGGCCAACCAGTAGCTAATTCAGCAGAGATTAAGGCGCAAGGAATTAGAAAAAAAAAAGCAACAACGAGAAAAAAGAAAACGGCACTTAAGCCAAACTCAGCAACTAAAGGCAAATTACGTAAGCTTGCCATAATGGACACATTTAACATTGCAAGCACAAACATGCTTAAGACCCGTCTAGGTTTATCAGAAGAGCTTTTCATTATTACTCCTTAATTTATTTGCATTATTAGCTAGATAATTAAAAAAATAAAACCATTTTGTTTTATCATTGCTCAAAATTTTAATAATTAAATTGTTATGTTTATTTTTTTTTAAATAGGAAGAGTAGGTTTTCTTTTTAATTAAAAAATGGTAATTAATAATTAAGAGCTATGAAAAACAAATGTGTTTTCATTTTAGGTTGTACTTTAGGTTGTATTTTAGCTTTTAATATAACCACTTTAAACCCATATGGAGAAATCATGAAAGAGCATAATAACCCAAATCATCACCACCATCAGCCAAACAAACCTCATTGTCCTCCGAAACCAAATCCTTCTGATCCTTCTAAACCACATAATCCACACCAGAAACCTGGCTGTGGCTGTTAAACAATTCCTTTTGAGTTGAGCGAACTTTTAAGCTCAACTCATCTTCTTAGCTTTAAAAAAAAGATATAAAACATAATAATAATCTATTGAACTTTTATCATGGTTTTTAGTTTGAGAAAAACTCGTTCATTTAGTATATCAACAATCGTATCTTTTTGATTAAGAGGCATTAATGAGTAAACTTCTACTATATTTATACATGGTTCTATGTACTATATCTATTCTTATGGCGCAAGAGAAGAATGCAGAATTTTCTCAGATAGCTCCTTTTGAAGGAGAGGACAGAATTATTATTCATACTTCTAAGGGAGATATTCTCTGTCGTCTTTATCATAAAGAGGCTCCTCTTGCCGTGGGATTTTTCATAAAATCAATAATAGAAGGTTTCTATAATGGTTTGACTTTTTATCGTATTGTACCTAAACATGTTATAGAAGCTGGGGATCCTGGTGGACCTGATCATGGGATTGCAGCGGAGATAGGACAACCACATCAGAGAGGTGCTTTAGCTTGGCTTAGACTTCCTAATTATCAAAATCCTGAAAAGCTCTCCAGTGGTTCTCAGTTCTATATTACTTTAGGAAATCTTTCTAACTGGGATCAAGAATATTCTGTTTTTGGTCAAATAATTGATGGAATGGATATTTTGGATTTACTTGAAGAAGGAGATGTAATTAAAAACATAATAATCTCTTCTCAAAATGAAAACTAAAAATATAAGAAAAACCCTATAATTAATGGAATATTTTTAATATTAAATAATTAAACAAAAATTTTTTTATTTTTCTTTTAAAAAAGCCACTTTAAAAGTCCTTCTGAAGGGTTTTTCTTTTTTTATTTTTTAATTGAAGTCAACTATTTTTAATTTAATTTTTAATTTTATTTCTTTTTTATGTATATTAATAATTATAGGGTATATCAGATTGTTATAAGTTAGTTTCGCAATCGTAATACCTAAATTTGGAGGATATATGGTTAGAAAAGGAACAGCTAGAAAAACTGGTGTTAGAAAAACAGCTAGAAAAACAGCTAGAAAAACAGCTAGAAAAACTGGTGCTAGAAAAACAGCTAGAAAAACAACAGCTAAAAGAACTGTCAGAAAAACAGTTCGTAAGACGGCTCGTCGAACTGCTAGAAGAGCTACAGCTCGTCGTAAGTAAGAATCGGTTATTTTTTTTAGTTATCGAGCAAGATAGACTTGAATTAAGCTTGCTCGATTTTAATTTAAGAGAATTTACCCTCTCGTGCTATTTCTGAAATAGGCTTTCTTGTACTAGGTTTTTCTCTTTGCTGCAATTCTTCTGAAAGCAAAGTAAAAGGAGCTCGTTTCCCAACAGCAACAAGTGCTTCTACTTGATAGTTATCTGGGATTTTTAAAGACATTTGAGCTTGTTCATAGTCAAAACCTTCCATGCCATGAACGACCAATCCACGCCAAGCTCCTTCTAGGGCCATGCACATCCAAGAGGCGCCTGTATCAAAGCTATGTGTGCGACATGGCTTACGATTATGTTCAAAATACTTATCAGAAATAACTAACAGCAATACAGAGGCGTTTTTTGCCCAAGATTGATTAAATGGAATCATCAAATTAAAAAATAAAGACCAATCTGGATGGTTTCTTTTAGTATATAAAAAGCGCCAAGGTTGATTATTGTAAGAGGATGGAGCCCATTTAGCTGCTTCAAACAAGGGGAAGAGTTCTTCATCTGTAATTTCTTCTGCTGTCATAGATCTAGGAGACCAGCGATTAAGAATCAGACCATGAATAGGGTATTCTGCTTTTCTGATCTTTTTAACCTCTTCTTCAAAAGGATGACGCATGATGATACCCCTATATAAAAATCATCATAAATATATTATTTTATTTAACAAGAAAAATCCTATAGTATACCTGTTTACATAGGTAAATTTATTATTATTAAGATTAAAATCACAGGACATCCTTAGAGAAGGAAACTTGAGGATAACTTATGGTTAAACCCTTTTTCCTTCTTCTGGTTTTCTATATTTTTATAAGTTTACCTCTGTAATTAGACAAATATAGATATTTTTATCCAAAACTGCATCAAAACCTATGACCTGATTGTTGTTTAGAGCATCTTGAGTAGTTTTTCTTCAATGATCAAAAAATTGATAAAGAGAACATTGCTCAATTATCGCTTTATGCAAATCAGATCCTTACAATTGCAAGTCACTGTGATTTTCGTTTCCCTGTTACAAGTAGAGAATTTGCAGATGAAGATGTTTGGACAGAGGAAGGAGGGGAAAGGGGGTTGTATTTATGGAATGATTTGTTATAAATTAGGAGTTATGAAGATGAATAAATTCTAAAAATACATTTTATAGATTTCGGCTATTAGATTAAATCTAAGGTAAAAGCGTTTCCTGCAATTTCTGTATCGTTGTGCTATAATTTTAAAATGCTTAAGCATTCCGATAACATTTTCATTCAGCACATGTTCTCTGGATTATTCCTTTTATTTTTTCTTAGACGTACTTGTATGCTATATGCTAATGGATCTTTTAAAACAACTTCATAGGACATATATCTTTTTAACAAGGTTTTGTGAGCAAGAAATATAAAGTCAGGATACTTAAATTAGAACATCTTCTATCTAACTAATCTTCCGATTCTTGTGCGTTAGGCAAAAAAAATAATTAAATAAAACCAAAATTTATGTTGAAAAAAATATGAAAACTTAAATAAATTGTAGTGATTTCATAAATCTTTAAGACAAAATTTATAAAATCTTGAGATTTTTGAAGCGTGTAAAATTACTAGAGGTACATTATGATTAATCCAATTAATACATCAACTTCTTATGTAGTGCAATCATTAGGACTTCAGAAAAGCTCTGATACAAGCTCAAAGGTTCAAAAAACTTCTCTGCCTATTATATCAACATTGGGAGATCAATCAAAAGTTTCAGGAGATAGGGCTTATGCAGCATGTTATGCTGCTTGTGTTGCAGCTTCAGCAGCAGCTACGTTATCGCCTATTGGACTCGTGATTTGCTTTCAAGGTTGTTTGCCATTTGCAGTAGGCGGCGCTTTGTCTGCTTAGAAATATCCTCTTTTGGAATGCCTGCAAAAATAAGCAGGCATTCTATTAATTTAAAATAATATTAACAAAAAAAACAGACTTCTTTTCATAATTAATTTTTTTTATACTTCTTTTATAAATCGAGGGAAATGAAAAATCATTTAGAAATTTAATCACCCTTACCCGAACAATTTAGAAGACTGACAGGAGTGAAATAAAAAACTCTTGAAGAAATAGTCTTAATTTTATTGGAAGAGCAAAACAAGAGATGTAGAAAATACGTTGTAGCTAAGGTGTGAAAAAGCAGGAAGTTTTCTCTGCCCGAGAAAAACGCTCTTCTTAAGATCGATATGGAATATGAAGTAATTCTTATAGATGCATCAGAAACACTTAATAGACTGCTCCAAAAAAAAATCAAAAATAAAAAGAGGATAAAAAAAGCATACGATCAAAAGTCAAATATTCATAGATAAGAACACATAAAAAGTTGACTGTATAAACATTTGTAATGGCAAAAAATATGATTTTAAGGTGTTTAAACAGAGTAGAGTACGGTGGATAGGTCAAAGTTATAGTATGACTGACAGTGGTTATACAGGCATAAAAAGATTCAAAAAAAACCTTAAGACTTCTAAAAACTCCAGTAAGAAGAAGCCATTCACAAAAGAAGAGAAAAAGTAGAATCAAGAGATCCCCCCCCCTTAAGAGGGTTGTTAATGAAAGCGTAATCGGCAGTCTAAAAAGATTTAAAATTTCAAGAGGTAAATATAAGAACAGAAGAAAAAGGTTTAGTTTAAGATTCAATCTTATTTCTAGAATTCATAATCATTAAATTTTGATTTAACTACATAAGAGATCTAATAGTTCTCATCACTAAATAGGAGATAAGTTCATGTCATCAGAAAAAACTCATGCAATCTGCGAACTGGTTCGGTCTGCATTAATGCAACCCTTACAACTCGATACTATAATCAGTAGTTTTTCCACACAGGCTATCATTATGGGTAAAAAGCTCAAAAGCGATCAGAATCTTATTTCTGCAAAAGAGCACATAACAAGTGATGACTTCATTAAGCAGTTTTCTTCAGCTTTCGAACGGCTTTCTAAGGAAGAAATTAAGTATTTAATTAGCTTTTTCAAATCAGAAGCTATGAAGAAATATACAAAAATGAGCATGTCAATGGTGCCCATTTACCAGGCTATGCAAGAAGTTTGCCTTGAAACAACAGATAATCAAGACTTAAGTATTTCATAGTTTATGCCGTTCGGATTTACAAGGTGATAACTTTGTATATGAATCCAGGCGAGTTACAAATCATTTTACTTGGTATGAAAGTGGTAAATTCTACAAAAACTATTTCATTTTTCGAAGATTTTAGCAAATTTAATGCTAAACAAAGTAAAGAGGCGCCTGCAGCTGTAGTAGTAATGGGCAAATATGATGCTACAGAGCTTTTATGTGCATCGGCTCAATCTTTGCTACTTCAAATGGCTAAAACCCATCATGTAGTTTTAAAAAGTATTGATGATGCATCACTTTTTGGTAAAAACATTCGTGAAGGCTGCTCAGAATTAGGAAAGAAAGCATCTGTACTCATTGTGTTATCACATGGGCGTTCGGATTTTTTTCGATTGGGAGAAGATGTTCCCTGGTATAAGTTCGGGTGGATAAAACGGCCACTATATCGAAAAGAGGATGTACATTCTGAGGATTTTTCAATGCTTGCGCCCGATGCAAAAATTATTCTGCTCTCATGCGCATCAGCTAAAGGAATCGCAAAAACCTTATCCATTGTTTCTAAAAGAGTTGTTTTTGCTACCTCGGAGATGCTTTTAGCTGTCAATACTTGTTTCTACAATTGGCCTAATTCAGAAATCTGTGTACTTTCTTATAATGAGAAAAATGAACAACATATGAATATTTTCGATCCATCTTCCTTATCCATATCAATTCCTTTATGTTCTATGAATTCTGAAGAAACAAAGAATTCATTCTGCGAAATGGAATCTTACTTAAAACAAAAAGCTGAAGCAGGTGATACCAATGCCCAGGTTAAGCTTGGAGGGTTTTACCTCGGTATGCATAAAGGACACGAAAATCAGGAAGAGATGGCATTGCATTGGATTACCATAGCAGCTAATCAAGGGAACCCTCAGGCGCAATACACATTGGGGATTTTTTATTTGTTTGGGCAAGGAGTTAAACAATCTGAAGCAAAAGCACTCGAATGGTTTCAGCGTTCAGCAACCCAAGAGTGCCCGCAGGCTTTATTTCATCTCGGGGTTAGTTTTTATCAAGGAAAGCTTGGTTTACAACAATCTGATAAGGAAGCCTTCAAATTCTTTTCTCGTGCTACAAAAAAATTAATGCCTCAAGCTAGTTACTTTCTAGGCCTTATGTATGAACTAGGAAGAGGTGTTTCTCGTTCTTTAAAAAAGGCCAGGGAACATTATAAAATTGCCTCAGAATTCGAGGTTTTCAATGCAAAATACAGACTATCAAATATTCTATTTCAAGAAGAACAGCGATTATTAAATGGCAATTATGTTTATCAAAAAACGTATGCTTTGGCTATGGACTATTTTAGTAGAATAGGAGAAATAACTTCAAACATTTATTATACACTTAATCATTTGAGCTTGGTAAGCATAGATTTATTCCGTATTTTACTTAGAGGTGGCCGAAAAGAGCTTTTCGCATGAGTATTTCAAACATATCTTTTCAAAACTTTTTAACAAAACTTAACGAGTCCAATGCAAGTAAAAACGATCTTGCTCCTGTTGTTTTAACTATTAAAGCCAGCTACGACATTAACAACATATTTTCAGCTGCACCAGCACAGTCTTGGCTTCTTCAAATTGCAAAAACTCATAAGGTAGCAATTAAAACCATAGAGGATGCTCGAGAGTTTGGCCAAGCGATCCGTGATGGGTATTTAGAGCTTGGCAAAAAAGTCTCTTTTTTGGTTGTCATGGCACATGGATATTCTGACCAATTGCAATTTGGGAATGAAATTTCCTGGTATCAATTTTGGCGCAAATCCTTCTATCACAAAAATTGCATTGTAAAAGAAGACTTTTCTTTACTTACTCCAGAAGCTAAGATTTTCTTGTATTCGTGCAACTCAGGTTTAGGGATTGCGCAGTCCATTTCTCATATTTCAAAAAAAACAGTTTACGCACCAATTGGAGATTTATGGGATACGAAAACTTGTTTGCAAAACTGCAAGAGTCAAGAAATAAAGCCAGTTTCTTATAACGAGAAAAATGAACAACATGTATGGCAGTTTACACCATATAAAGCCCCCATTCCAATTTGCTCAACTGAGATATCTTCAATAGAAAATCAAGAATCTTTTTCTCAATTGACAGATTACTTAAAGGAGGCTGCTTCTCAAGGAGATACCAATGCTCAATGGAAACTTGGAATGCTTTATTTACTTGGAATAGGAACTTGCTCTAGGTCAGAAGAACAAGCAGTTTATTGGCTTAATTTATCGGCATCCCAAGGAGTTGCTCAGGCTCAGTTTGAAATGGGAACAATGTATCTTTCTGGAATAGGATCTGTTCAAAAATCGGATGAAGAAGCTGGCAAGTGGTTTTCTCTTTCTGCAGATAAGGGATATCCCCAGGCATTATTTCAAATGGGAGTCATTTACTTGAATGGGCAATGCGGGTTTAAACAATCGGATGAACTAGCGGCCAAGTTTCTTGTGCTTGCTGCAGCAAAGGGGATTCCTGAAGCTTTATTCAATTTAGGTATTTTATATGAACATGGACGTGGAGTTCAACGCTCTTTGAGTTATGCCAAACACATCTATGAAATTGCCAATGGTCTTGGTATTTCTGAGGCAAAAACAAGGTTAGACCATGTATTACAATTTACAGATCAACATTTGAATGTCTATGGAACTTTCGTAAAAGGAATTCGTTTTTTGGAAACCTTATTAAAAATTCTGACTTCTAAAATTTTTTATTGGGTGTGCTCTCCACACCCAGACTTATAGGATACAATACCGCTTCCTACAACCTTGTTTCTTAGATCTTCTTTGCTAATTAAACCAGAGTGGCGGTCTATTATTTTTCCGTCTTTGATAAATAAGATAGTAGGAACTGAAGTTACTTCAAGCTCTTTTAACAACTCAAGTTCGAAGCTAAGATCTATTTTACAAAATTTGACCTTATTTCCTAATTCAGTGCTGAGTTCAGAAAAGATGGGTGTTACAACTTGGCAGGGTCCACACATCATAGAGTAAACTTTTAAAAGAACACTACCTTTGAACTCTTTTACTTCTTTCTGAAAATTTGAAGCAGTAACTGGGATAACATTACCTTCCAAAAGAGGAGGTTTGACGATATCTAAAATGACTTCTTGCATGCCTGCATAAACAGGAAGAAATGTTTCAGTACCTGTTTTAAAAAGCTTCTTTACCGCATCTGCTTTATAATAGCTAAGAAGCAATTGGATTTCATCATGAGTAAATATTTTATCAAAAGACTCTACAAATCTTTTTAGATAAGCTTTGCTAAGAATCTTTTCTTTTGCATCTGATACCACCTTCTTAACATCCATGTCATTTTTAGCGGAAGTAATTGCTTGTTGAGCTAGTGGAGTCAGCATTATATCCATTTGATCTTCCTGCAAAACAGCTAGACGTATTAACTCTATAATGTTTTGTATTTTCATATCTGTTTTTACTTCTATGATATCTTGTAACTTAGTATCAATCTTCGTACTTGTTTCTTCATCAATCCCACATAACGCAATTAGTGTAAAAAAAAGCTCTTTAAACATAGCCCTCTCTATTTAGATAATTATTTTTTACTTTTTCTTCTTCTGAGCACAAAACCTTTAAAGACTTCTAAAAATGTTGCACTAGATTGTAAAGTAATTCATCACACGGGCTTACACCACATATAAAATTGGTGCAGCAATGATTTGAATTAAATGAGCTACGTTAGGTAAAGAGGTAGAAATTTTACCATTTCTTTCATTTGGTTGAATGATAGTGGTTCCATCAAATCCATGAATTGACATAGACATACAAACTCCTATTTTTGTCTACAAACAATACCTGATGGTTAAATTTTTTTTCAATAAATGATTTTCTGGTCTAAGGCTTTTTACAAGTGATCCATGATAGTCCATTACATATTGGAAGAAAATTACTACAGTATTGTTGTTCTTATAATATAAACACCCTAATCATCAATTTATAAGCTCTTAATGAACCTGTGTCTTTAATTGAATATAAATTTTTGCTATAATGCATGATTTTTTTCTTTTTTAACTAAAGACAGATGATATGAGCAAGCAAGGATTAAATGAAGAATAGATTAAAAAAAGTCGAACTCCAAATGGAAAGATAGGTAAATCATAACGATTATGGAAGAAAGCTAGCAACTTGGAGATCTGTAGTAAATACTATTTTCTGGGTACTCCGGACAAGAACTCCTTGGAAAGGGATAGCCTTTAATGCGAATTACCGCTCGCCAGACCTTAGTGCCGTTTTTATTTGTTCTTTGATAGACTGCTATAACTCAAACCTCTTTTTTATTGTTTTGGTTCGAGCGATTGACATGGTGCTTGTAAAGATTGTTTTTCGTTGCACCGTAATTATACAGCCAAAAGAAAATTAGAGCTGATTGCTATAGATGGTAAACATATTAGAGGCGCTGGGAGAAATAAAAAAATTCATTTAGTTTCAGCTTGGGATAGCAATCGCAGTCTATTATTGGGTCAAGTGAAAGCAAATGAGAT
>JAUPVT010000058.1 GCA_030916885.1 Chlamydiota bacterium | reverse complement strand
TTTCTATTAAACATCACTTGGATACGACCAGTTTCATCCTGTAATTGAGCAAAAGCGTTTTTCACCATTCCACGAAAGAGAACAAGTCTACCAGCTATAGAGGTTTTTTCTGTTTTTGCTTATTCGTCTCAGAAATTCGGGTGCCTTATCTTTATCTGGTCATTTACTAAATGAATCTACTTATACACCAGAAGGATCTTCTCTTGTTCAACACGAACCTCTTTCAAGCTACAGCGGAATCTATTCACATTTTCAATGTCGGAGCTCCAGATCCACTTATGATTAGAGGACAATGTCTCTACAACAGCGTATGGAATCAATGGTATCAAGGAGATATTTCTGGTTATGGGGATCCAGGAGCCAATGCTTTTCTTATTCAAATGTCTTCTGGAAACATTAAATCAGGGACATTTTCTATTTTTGGTTTCAATGAGGGGTAATTGTGAGAAAATTATGACCTCTAAAACCTCCAAAATCTTCAAAATCAACCAGAACGCTTTTAAATCTCATTAGGACCCTACTAGAGACCAGATCATTGATTATACACCCATTTTAAAAGGCGTTTTGAAAAGCTTTTCCGTAAAAAATTAATAATCAAAAATAAAATAACCTCCAAAAGGAAGAAGAGTATGAAAGAACTATGTAAGGCAATTTGGAATAGAGCTCCCAAAAAATGGGAATGGGTAACTTTGGGAGGAGTCTTTTTCCTTTCTTTGTCATTGTGGACACTATCTCGTTCAAAGAGTTATACAAAAGATAATTTTGTATAGGAGTTTTTAGAAACCATCATTGAAGAAAAGACCGGCCAGAAAATCGAGCTATCACCTTAAGGAACATAAGAGAAGCAATTCAGCTCTAAACAGCTAATTTTTTTAAATTTAATATTTGATTGATTAATTTATATTTAAAACATATAAACTTTCTACGAATCCTGCCACCAAGGAAGTTATATGATACAAGAAGTTAAATCCATGGGATATACCCACATAGATAGAGAATCCAAATCTAAAAATCTTCTCCCTTCTTTAAAACAATTAAGAAGCAATATCAATAAAGTTGCCGTACCTGCAATAGCTCTTCTTTCTATTTCAAGCATGCAAGTAGCAAGTGCTGGTCCTATTGCATGGTCTGCTTGTATATTAGCTTGTGAAGCAGTTGCTACTGCAGCAACTGCTGGAGCTGCTGCTGCGTCTTTGATGGCATGTGTTACAGCATGCGGACCTATCATGCTATTACCATTTCCGCCATAGTAAATAATATGAATAAATTTGAAGCTGCACTGAATAAGTGTAGCTTCTTTACAAGAAAAAGAGATATTAATGATTAAGAATACAAATAGTAATAATGCAATCGAATTAATTAAGGCGATATATTTTAATCCAAAAGCCTTGAAGGTATTCATTGATACAACAGTTAAACAGTTAGCCATCTCTGGAAAAGACATATCGGATGAAAATACTAAAGAAAAAATGGCCTTTATTTTTTTAAGTAATAACTTTTTAAAGCCCTTTGCAGAAAAATTTAAGGCTTTTTTTACAGATGAAGAAACTGATCTTCTTCTTGAAATATATCAATCTGACTTGATGGCAAAGTTATTGAAACACTCAGAAGAAGTATTTGGCACTTTACATGCAGAGATGACAAAACAAGTAGAAAACATATCTTAAAACAAGTCTCATTTAAATTTTTCCCAAGAAAAATCTTTTGACGGGGTAATTATAGGCTAATTTATTTATCTAAATAGAAGATAAGAGTTTAGTCTGAAAAACTTGTCTAAATAAATCCACTTTCTCTTATTAAAAAACATGGATATTAATATTAAAAAAACCAAGAAAATGCTATATGTAAATTAATAAGATAATAACAGAATTTTGTTATTTTAGAAACTTGTTTAGACAAAGAAAAATGAATTAATAAAAAGGTAGAAATTAAAGCGATCGAATATTACAAATAAATTTTTTATACAAAAACAACTACATGAGCAAATCTACTTTAAGCCTCCTTCTGCCTGCTTTATTTCTTTTATCAGGATGTGCTATCTCTATGATTATGGTAAACACTTCAGGTCAAGCAACTGATATTGTTGATGAATCTCAAACAACAAAAACAGAGGTATCTCCTAAATTGCCAGGATCATTGATTCCTTAACTTAAGAAAAACATCTTTACAAACGACCCATTCATTTTCTTCATGAGCGGGTCGGCTAGTTAAT
The DNA here is from genome assembly GCA_030916885.1 of Chlamydiota bacterium. Taxonomy (GTDB): domain Bacteria; phylum Chlamydiota; class Chlamydiia; order Chlamydiales; family Rhabdochlamydiaceae; genus Rhabdochlamydia. The sequence goes on along the minus strand of JAUPVT010000058.1, from coordinate 457 downwards.
AACCAATTTGAGAAAGATTCTACGTATACTGGAAAATCATCAAGTTAAACGTATGTGTAACGCGTTACACAAAAAGAGCGAATTAGGATGCAAATAAAAGATAAAATCCATCAAAGAAGAGAAAGCATAAGATCTGTTAAATCACTAAGTTTCTCTTTATCTTCCTTTGTTAGAGTATCCATAGTTTGTCTTAGACTTTCTATGTTCTCTTGTAGATTAGATAATAGTTTTGCAATTGAAATTTTACTCCATCGCCTATCCTTAACTAAAACAGGTAATTTCTCTTGAATCAAGGTAACGATTTCATTGGATTTCTTGCATAACCAACAGAAGATCTGTAAAATGATTAAAATTTTAACATGTTTTAATTATGAGATACGATTGTTTGAAAGAGTTTAAGGACGAAGAGTTTCTTCGATTAACAGGAGTGAAGAGATCCACATTTGAAAAGATGTTG
>JAUPVT010000057.1 GCA_030916885.1 Chlamydiota bacterium | reverse complement strand
TTATGAGATAGAATCAAATCTAAAAGCCGGTAAGCTTAATCAAGAACAGCTAGGCCAGATCAAGACTTATAAAAGCAAAATTAGACCGTTTAAATTTTGAGTGTAAAAAAACTAAAGTTGGTTACTGAAAAAGCAAATGCTGAAGATAAAGTACTTTTTTTTAAAGAGCTTAAAACCTTAGAAATGGATCTTTGTAAATCAGATGAGATCATCCACAACCTAATTCCAAGCCTGCTTTAAAAGCAGATTATATAAATGCGCAATCTACTATTAGTTTATTTCAGAAATTAAAAGAGTAATATCCCTATGCAAAATGCATTGTATCGATATGTGATAAGGTAAATTCTTACCTTCTTATTCTGTAAACCTTAATCTGATTGAATGACTTTGGCAATTCATGAATTACAAAGTTTAAAATAATTAATATTATAAAAAATTCGTAGAATTTAATAAGGCAACTCTCAGTTTTTTTTAATATTTCTAACTATCAAGAAGAATTAAAGGATCTTTTCTCTAAAAAAGATCGTATTCTAAATCCATCGAGTTATTTATACAAAACTAAATAAAGTATTAATGAGGGTGCTTATAGAAGTTTCTTTAGGATGTAATAAAGATCTAAAAGTGTGTTTATTTAATAAATCTGTAAAAACATCATCTGTTGCCTTTATATCGGGATTTGTTTGAGTGCAAAACTGAAGAAAGTTTGTGTGAAGTTTACATTGAAATGCCTCATTAATCTCTTTTTTAACTGAGATTGGTAAGTACTCATAAATAATAGGCGTATCTGTCATTGATTTATTAAGAGCTTTCTGTATAACCAGAATCTGGTTATAAGAGTGAAGGGTTTCTAGCCGAGAAAGAATTTTATCAAGGAGACTTTTTTGTGATTTTAGTCTTTTAATTTCTTCATTTTTCGATAGCAGTTCTTTTTCTAGCGTTTCGTTTATACCATTAGTATGCTCTATTGCATCTACATACTCATCCTCCGAATCTAAAGATATCATACTTTCTCTAGAAGAAAAACTTAGATTAGCGATTTTAACTGAACCAAGGCTCTCTTCTGGAGATTGCGGGTTATTTTCTGAAACGGTTAAAGCAGTAATTTCTTTAAGAGAGTCTATTTCTAATTTCAGTCCTTTGATTTCTTTGTTTTTTGATTGTAGTTCTTCTTTTAGCATTTTATTTTCTATTGTTTCAGAGATATTTATAGGGATTTGCCATCGTAAATACTCTTGTAGTTCTTTTGATTGAAACACACTAGGGAATATGAACCCAGATAAAGAACCAAAAGGTATCATAGAAGCACACAACAACGCTTTTATGAAATGAGAGTAGGCTTCTTTATAGTAGTCAGGTGGGTTTTTACAAGAAATTTGAAATACTGTCCAAACAAAACCCTTATAAGCTGCTGTAAGTAAGTGGATGCTTGTATCTAATAGTAAAAAAACACTAGAAAATACAGCACATATACGATCTTCTAAAGACCCATTTTGTGTATATGCAGGAGTCACAAGTCTTTGAGTGGAAGAAAAATTTGAATCTAAATGGAGCATAGGCTTCTCCTGTCAAAAAGATTATTGAAAATTAATAACGCTCTGAAAGAGTGTTTTTAGCCAGTCTAATTATTTATTAAGATTGATTCAATCATGTGATCTAGTTGATGAGAAAAATCAAAGCTTTTTACAGATTCGCGAATAGCAAGTGCGCTTTTCTCTGTTTTGGGATGAGTAAGGGCTGTGTGTAGAGCTTCGGCAAAGGACGATATGTCTTCTAAGGACTCAATTACGGTTCCAGTAGTAGGAGATAAAATTTCTGATCCTCCATTACGTGCAGAGGATACCACAAATAAACCCATAGCAAGAGCTTCCACTGTAACATTAGCAAAAGGATCATAAAAAGAAGGAATGACCAAAGAATCAGCATATTGATAGAATTGATAGGTATCATTTCTAGACCCAAAGAAGGTGACTTTGGATTCTAGGTTTAACGCCGATACTTGTTGTTCGAAATCTGCTAAATAATATTCTTTTCCAATCACGCTTAAGTGAAAGCTCTGATTGCCTATCAAAGAAAGAGCTTGTAGTAGCTTAGATAAACCTTTACGGCGGTAATTATTCCCAATAAATAAGAAGTGGTAGCAAGAAGAAGGGAGTTTTAAATTTTGAAGAATAGCTTGTTTTTTTTGATGCCAACTATGAAAATAAGGCTCTAGAGCAGTCCATTCTACTCCATTGTGTACAACTTGTATTTTTTCTGGGGCGAGGTTATAGTAGGAAAGCACTTCTTGCTTTACAAGATGCGAATTTGTAAATAGAATTTGCAATTCAGGGTGTTCAAAAGCTTTTTTTTCTAACTGCAAAGTCATTTGATGTAAAGGATTAAAAAAAAAGCTAAGTTTTTTATATACGCCCTCTTCTTGTGCTCGGTAGTTTAAATAGGCTGCATGCACTCCATTTCCTGCACGAATATGCGTTTGGAATTGATTACGATCTAATCCAAAAATAATCGGCGTAGGATGCGTTTTTATGTATTGCACGCAGCAACGGTTAAACTGTAGCAGATTTAAAACACTTAATCGATAGTCAATGGGAAAAGAAACAATATTAAGATAATCTGATTCAAAGGGAGAATGAGAATTTCCTGTTGTTAACAGAGTTACAGGAATCTTTTTTTGGCAAAATCTTTGAGCTATTTGCCAAGTGTATTTTTCTAGTCCACCTGTTTGTGTAAGGCTGCTTTTTAGAAGGGTAATTCGGTGTTTCATTTATTACAATTTAGAAGATGTGATAATGCTAACAGAAGAATCCGTTTCTTCGATAGTAATTAATTTTTTTTTCAGAGAAATAGATAAGTTTAGTTTTGTTTCGTCTGTTTTGAATAACTGTAGGCGATTTACATAACTACGGAAGCGGTTTCTTAAATACTCCTCTCTTAATATGGGAGTTAACAGTAAAATTTCTGAATCAACGAGTTCTCCATTAAAAGCTTGCACATATTGGTCTTCTAATTGCCTGGGATTAACCAGTTGTAAATTCCAAGAAAGAATCTCTTGCTTAGCCTGCGGTATAACGACAATTTCAATTTGTATCATTTTTTCTACAAGATTTAAAAAGCGAGGTCCAACACCATTAACCAAAAGAGGAATCTGAATGACACCTTGTCCGTGTACTTTTTTTAGCAAAGCAGATTCAGCTAGTTGGATTGTATCAGGGTTTAATTTATTTAAAGTTTCAATGGGAAAGAATAAAGATACAGGAATAGCATGATTAAGAGGAGAAAAACGAGAGCGAATAAAATCAATTCTAAGTAACTTTGCTTTTGGATCATCGATAGAAATAGGGGCATCGCCTAAAGAAGGAATTCTAACCTGTTTCCAATAATTAGGGACAGAAAAACTGATTATTTCTTGCTCATCGTGATCTAGAGCATCAAGCTGTGACTTTTTAATTTCATTGAGATTTAAAGTCAGTCTTAATTCTTTTTCCTTAAGTCGTTTTAAAGTATCTTCAGGCCCTTGTACTGTAAGAAGTAAGCGGTAGGGCCAAATATCTAAAAATTGATAACCACGTGGAGCCTCTCCTATAGGTTTAGTGATAATAACAGGGATTTGTTCTGTGACTAAGTTAGTCATTCTTACAATAAAGTTAGGGTATTGAACACGCTTAATCACTTTAGATAGATCAATTTCAGAATTTAGCGAAGAGAGGTTTTTTTTAGATATTATACCCATGAATTCATCTGGTTTATCCGCCGCGTCTAATATAACTTCCAAATCATAAGAACTTAACTCCTCAATAATGGTTTTATTGCCAGTGACTGTCAGGTTGAGTTTTTTAACAAGGTGTCCGTTTGTCTGTATTCCCTCCAATGTTTTTCCTGGAGGCAGATTAATGATGCGAATAGGAACATTATTAATAGTGCGTGTGCTAATCAGTGTTTGGTTCACAATAAGCCAAATAATAACTGCTAAAATTAAGGCTACAAGTTTTCTAGACCAATTAGAGAATATTTTGGAGATTGCAACATTCATTTCTGGAACCAATTTCTAAAGTTTAGTTTAGATTTAAAATTTGTATTCATAGGAGCAGGAGATGTGAAAATACTGCGGATAATCCCTTTAAATCTATCAATTTTTACACCAGGTGTCATTACTCCGTCACGAGCAATAGAAACTCTACCAGCTTCTTCGGATATAATGATAATCACAGCATCTGTCAATTGGCTCGCTCCTAAAGCTGCTCTATGTCGTGTGCCCATGGATCTGGTTAATTGCAGGCTATCTTCAGCAAGAGGCAGAATTACAGAAGCAGCAAGGATAGTCGTATTGCGAATAATCACTGCACCATCGTGCAGTGGAGTTGTCGTATCGAAAATGGATTCTATTAGCTCGGAAGAAAAAGTTGCATTGAGTTGTATGGCTTTGCTGGCAAAATCATCTAGAGAATCTTCATTTTCTAGTAGAATAAGAGCTCCAAGCCTTTTTTCTGCAAGACGATATACAGAAGTTCCTAAGTGATCTAAGAATTTATCAAATTCTGTTACCTCTTTATAACGACGACCTTTGGGGCTAAGTTTAGATAGAGCTACTCGCATTTCCGGCTGAAAAATGATTAATAACCCCAATAAAGCTGTGTTGCTTAACAATCCTATAATTCTATGTAGTATTGGGAAATTTAACCAAGAAGCAAAGGCAAAAGCGAATAAAATAGCTAATAATCCTAATACCACATCCATAGAGCGCGTGTTCCAGAAAAACATAAGTAAATAGTTAATTACTAAAGTAATTACTAGAATTTCAAAGAGAGAAGTAAAACTGTGAAAAATCGCGCTCATTTTTTACATCTTAGGCGTTATTGGATATAGTTTGAACCCAGGTAAACTATAACAGAAAAGATGGCAAGAAAGAAGAATATTTTTATTTCAATTTTATTATAGGTCTGTTTGCTAGATTTACTAAATGAGCTGAGATTAATCTTGTTTTCCATAACCATTCTAGATTTCTTACTTGTTTCAAATTTTCTAAACTAGCATACCAGGCATAATACATCTTCAGGAGAAAAGTTCCTTTCTTCAGTTTTTCACGAAAATGATTATTCTTGGTTAAACCTGTTTTTACCTTATCGTAAATATGATAATTAATTGGAATAAGACTTTGAAGGTTGATTCCTTTTACTGCATCTATAATGCTTCCCTGGAGCATTGAACTAAACCCGTTTTACTTGCATATGGTTTATCTAGGGTCGAATCATCAATGATCAAGCTTCCTTTATTTTTATCAATAAACCATAAAGGTTCTGATGAGGATTCTAGTCTATGGTGCATTTTTAAAATGGCATCATGAGAAACCCTTTCGTTAGATGCACTTGTACCTCTTCTGTACATCTATAGGCATTTTGTGTTGCGATTAAAAGATCTAGGTAATTTTATGTTAAATAAATTAATATGTTTTTAGAATTTATTCATCTTTGTAACTGCTATGATTTTAGCTGATCTTCGCTTTGAGTTTTTTTCACGATATTGTTAGGATCAAGAATGATTCATTTTTAAACTTAAGAAGAGAGCTTATGGATGTTATTATCTTGTCTCGAATTCAATTCGGACTAACAAGTGCATTTCACTATATTTATCCTCCTTTAAGTATTGGTATAGGGTTAATGCTTGTAATTTTTGAGGGTTTTTATTTAAAAACAAGAAACATGCTTTATCAACAAATTGCAAAGTTTTGGACAAAAATTTTTGCTTTAACATTTGCTCTTGGCGTAGCAACAGGACTTGTGCAATTATTTGGGTTTGGTACAAATTGGGCTAATTATTCACGTTTTGTAGGAGATGTATTTGGCAGTGCTTTAGGAGCAGAGGGGATTTTTGCCTTCTTTTTAGAGGCGGGCTTTTTAGGAGTTATGTTGTTTGGTTGGGAAAGATGTAGTCCTAAATTTCATTATTTTGCGACCATTTGTGTAGCCTGTGGTGCGCATTTTAGTGCTATTTGGATTGTTGTAGCCAACTCTTGGATGCAAACACCCGCTGGGCATATTATCTCAGGTGAAGGTAGGCAAGCGCGCGCTATCATTCATAATTTTTGGGAAATGATCTTTAATCCTTCAAGCGTAGATCGCTTAATTCATGTCATTTTAGGTTGTTGGTTAGCAGGGATCTTTTGTGTTTTAAGTGTGAGTAGTTATTATTATTTAAAGAAACGACATACTTTATTTGCAAAAGCCACTTTGCGTATATCTTTAATTGCAGCAGCCATTGTTCTTATCCTGCAGCTCATTTCAGCCGATAGTACAGCAAGAGGAGTTGCAAAGAATCAGCCTTCAAAGCTAGCAGCTATGGAGGGGATTTATGTCACAGAGCCTAGGACTCCGATTACTATACTGGGTTGGACTGATGATGCAGCAAAGAAGGTAAGGGGAATTAAAATACCAGGCCTTTTGAGCTTTTTGGTTTTTCATGATTTTAATACACCAGTTGCTGGGTTTGATCAAATACCAAAAGATGAAAGACCTCCTATTCAGGTGGTTTTTCAATCTTACCATATGATGATTGCTATGTGGTCTTTAATGGCTTTACTCATCATTTTAGCCTGCATTCAATACAGACGTAAAAAACTCACGCATTCTAAATGGATTTTACGCGGCTTAGTGGTGTCTGTCATATTTCCCCAGATTGCCAATTTTAGCGGTTGGATGACAGCTGAGGTAGGAAGACAGCCATGGATTGTTTATGGAATTCTTAAAACAGTAGATGGTATTTCAACCAATATTCATAGAGAGCAAGTCTTTTTTTCGATTATAATGTTTTTAGTGATTTATGCTTTGTTGTTTACTCTATTTATTTATCTACTTAATCATAAAATCCAGAACGGCCCAGAAGATGCTTTGGAAATACAGCAAAATCTAGTGTATCGTGATCCTTTTAAAAAAGAGGTTTAAAGATGTGTTTTACCCTTAGCTTTATCTGGTATCTTGTAATAGGTATTGCAATCATTTTTTATGTTGCCTTAGATGGCTTTGACCTAGGAACTGGGATGCTGCATTTATTTACAAAAACAGATCAAGATAGACGTATTTTTTTAAATGCTATAGGTCCTGTTTGGGATGGGAATGAGGTGTGGCTTGTCATTGTAGCAGGTGGTTTGCTTGCCGGATTTCCTCCCGTATATGCTACCTTGCTATCAGGTTTTTACAATCTCATTATGATTTTTCTTTGCGGGCTGATTTTCCGTGCAGTAGCTATTGAATTTCGTAGTAAGCAAACTTCTTTGTTATGGCGCAAAGCTTGGGATATGACCTTTTCCCTTGCCAGTTTTCTCATTGGATTTATTTTAGGCCTTGGACTGGGTAATTTAATCCAAGGAGTTCCTCTGGATCAAGAAGGTAACTTCATAGGGAGTTTTAGTCTGTTTTTCCGTCCTTACCCTATTTTGATTGGATTATTTACTACGACATTATTCATTATGCACGGATCCATCTATTTAGCTATGAAAACAGAAGGGGTATTGCACGAGCGACTGCGTATTTGGGTTAAACTCTCCATCTTCTTATTTGTAATTATCTATTTTATTACAACGTTTTCTACTTGGATGTTTATGCCTCACATGGTAGAGCGCATTCAAGAGTATAGATGGCTCTCGCTTGTTCCAGTAGCTGCTTTATTAGCTATTCTCAATGTTCCCAGGCTATTTTCCCTAAAAAAAGACTTTCAAGCTTTTCTTTTTTCCTGTTTAGGAATTATCCTCATGCTCGTTGTTTTTGGGATAGGCACATTTCCTAACCTTGTACGCTCTTTAGTACAACCAGACCTTTTAAGTCTAAATTTCTTAAACGCTTCTGGTTCAGAGTTAAATCTTACCGTGTTGTTGATTATTGTAGCTATTGGGCTTCCCTTTGTCTTTTGTTATAGTGCTATGATTTACCGTGTTTTTAGAGGGAAGGTTAAGATTGAAGCTTCCAGCTATTAAAAGTTTAAATAGCTTTAGCTAAACTTAGATAAGTAAAGATTTTTTTTAAATTCTACTAAAGCTTCTGAGGGGCTTATACGTTTTTTCTGGAAATTTTTAGTATTTGATCTAATAAGTGAGGGTAACTCTTTAGAGCTCTCTTTCTTAATATACTCAAGAGCATAAAAAAAGACATTACAGATAATCAATTTATTGAATTTTTCTCATAAATTCTGAGTATCTCAATAATAGAAATCAAGCTCTTACCCCTCTTATCCCTCATTCTAATTGAATGACTTTTGCAATTCATGAATCGTAAAGTTTAAAATAGTTAATTTTGTAAAAAAAATTCGTAGAATTTAAGAAGGTAACTCTTGGTTTTTTTAAATGTTTCTAACTATCAAGAGGAATTAAAGAGCCTCCTCTCTAAAAAAATTCATATTGTAAATCCGTAATTCTAAATCCATTAAGTATATCAAGGCAGATGATCTATGCAGAATTAGAACTGGCATGGGAATTGTTTAACAAGTTTTTACATCCTTTAATTTTTGAGTTTGAAGAGAGCTAAATGCTTTTGAATTAAAAGATGTTGAAGTTCTTTAAAAGATCTTGGTTCTAGATTTAATGGAAAAAAAGAGAAATACAAGAAAGCTGCTTAATGTAAGTAGAATTGCTGAAAGAGCATTGACGATAGGAGAAATTCCTGAGCGTAACATGGATAGAATGTAGAGAGAAAGCGTTTGACTATTACTACCAGCGCAAAAGTAAGAAAGGATAAAGTCATCAAAAGAGAGAATAAAAACCAGTAACCCTGTCGCAATAAGAGAGGGGCGCAAAAGGGGTAATATTACGCGTAAAAACGTCTGAATAGGTGTAGCTCCTAGTACTAAAGATGCCTCCGTCATGCGATCATCTAATTCTAAGAATCTGGCATAAACAATAGGAATAACAAATCCTAACCCTAAGACTGTATGAGCAATAATTAAGGTGCCAAGTCCTAAAGAAACCTTGATTATAGTAAAGAATCCCAGCAAGCTAATGGCTAATACCGTTTCAGGAATAATGAGGTTTCCATAGAATAGTGTTAAAAAAGAACGGATTCTTCCTCCATGAGAATAATAAAAGATTAAAAAGATGCCCATTAACAGACTTAAAAGAGTTGCAGAGAAAGCTACGATTAAGGAGTTAAGAAAAGCTTGCCAAAGATGCTGGGTTTGAAATAACTCTACATACCAATCCCAAGTAAACCCTTGCCACGGAGAAGGAAAAGAAGCTGTATTAAAAGAAAAAACAAGAAGAATAACTAAGGGGACGTAGAGGAATAAATAAACCAATGCAATACATAAAAGGGAGAGGACTTTTGCTAAACTATTTTTTTGTTTCATAAGGGCGCCCGGGGATAATACGATCAATTAAAAAATAGAGAAGAATAGCACTTACTAATAGACAAACCGAAGCCACTACTGTAAAAGCAGCTCCCAATGAACTTGTTTGCTCATCAAGAATAAAGCTAGAGATTACAGTTCCCACAAACATCCACTTATCTCCTCCCATTAGTTCTGGAATCGCAAACTCGCTAAAAGAGGGAATAAACACTAAGAAAAATCCTGCCTGTAGTCCTCGTTTAGTTAAAGGTAGTATCACACGGCGTAGAGTGTGAAACCAGCTTGCACCTAAGTCATACGAGGCTTCAATGAGGCGGTTATCAATTTGTTCCATAGCTGAATAAAGAGGCATAACCATGAAAGGTAAATAGTAATAGATCATCATGATCATGATGGCAAAAGGCGTATTTAGCATGTGCAAGGGAGTATCTATGATACCTATTAATTGTAAGAATTGATTGATAAGCCCCTTTTTTTCTAATACGAAGAACCAAGCGTATACGTGTAAAAGAAAATTAGTCCAGAAAGGCACAATTAATAAAAAGAGCAGCACATTTTTAAACCTCTTGCTATTAAAGCTCAAAAAATATGCAAGGGGATAGGCAATGGTTAAGCAAATACAAGCATTACTAAGAGCTAAAATTAAAGAATTAAAAACCACTTTTAAATATATAGGACGTAAAAAAAAGGTAATTTTTTGCAGAGTAACACCTGCAATAGCACCTGCATTCGTTACGTATAAAAAGCTAGAGATAAAGAGCATGGCAAGTGGTAAGTAGAAAAATAACACCTGCCAGATCATTCCAGGCGCTCCTATGGAAAATGGCAAATCAGAAGATAGTTTTGATCTCATTTTTCCAAAATCACCACGTTCTCTTTTTGCCAGTACAAAAACACCTCGTTATCATAATCAATGACCTCTTGTGGAAAATGCTCTTCATTTTGTTCAAATACTTGAATGCGCATTCCATTTTTTATCAGAATGTTATATTGGGTAGACCTTCCATGATAAACAATGGATTGAACAGAGCCTTTTAGAGTATTAGAAAAGTTTGGAACGGCTTTTTTAGAAATAAAAATCTTCTCTGGTCGTAAACTCATCATGATCTGACGCCCTTCGTCCATCCATTCTTTTTTTTGAGGGATATCAATTTTAAATGGTCCTAGATTAGGAATATCAATTTCTGGGCCCTGATTTAGGTAGCTCAATTGACCGCTTAAAATGTTTGTGGTTCCCACAAATTTTGCAACAAAAGAAGAAATAGGGAATTCATAAATTTCTTTAGGTGTGCCTATTTGCTCTATTTCTCCTTTATGATTCATAATAGCCATTTGGTCAGCGACCGTTAAGGCTTCGAATTGATCATGGGTAACATAGATAAAAGTAGTTTTTAGTTTGTCTTGTAGCTCAATTAACTCAAGTAACATCTTTTCACGTAACTTAAAATCTAAAGCAGCAAGAGGCTCATCTAAAAGCAGAACAGTGGGCTCGTCTACGATAGCTCTGGCTAAGGCAACACGTTGCTGTTGACCTCCAGAAAGCTGACTGGGATATTTATAGATATGTTGTTCTAAATGAAAAGATTCCAAGATCTTAATGACTTTTTTCTGAATGATTTCTTTAGAGAGCTTTTTAAGTTTTAGACTGTAAGCAACATTATTAAATACATTTAGGTGAGGGAAAAGAGCATAATTCTGAAATACTATATTAATAGGTCTTTTGTAAATCGGCCAATTCGTGATCTCACTATCTCCTAAATAGATTCTTCCCGATTCAGCACTCTCCAATCCAGCAATTAGCCTAAGCAAAGTAGTTTTGCCACATCCACTCGGGCCCAAAAGAGCAAAAAACTTACCAGCTGGAATCGTTAAGTTGACATCTGGAATAATAACCCCACCATCTAGCGATTTTCTTAAAGCTTCTAGTCGTATGCTTAAAGTTTTTTGTGTGATCATTTTGTTATCCGGTGCTTGGTTTATCTTTAAGCTTTATAGGCGTTTAATTTTATGATCAAAATGTTTTACTGCATAGTATTTTTAGAGTAAATAGGAGAAGCTTATCTTTTTTATTTTTCTAAACTAGCATTTATATATATATATATATATTTAAATCATCTTTTTATCCTTTATTAAAAATTTTTTAGCTATTTTAAAGAACTGCCAGATTGAATCTTTACTTGAGATAAAACCTGTTCTTTCTTATTTTTTCTAAAGTAGTTGATTTTATAGATACATAACAAAAGTTTAGATATGAAACAAAGAAAGCTTGCAATAATTGGTTCAGGTCCCGCTGCTCTTACTGCCGCTATTTATGCAGCTCGTGCAAACTTAGAGCCTATTGTTTTTGAGGGTTTTTCTTCAGGAGCTGTTGGTGGGCAGCTAATGACAACAACAGAGGTAGAAAACTTTCCGGGGTTTCCTGAAGGGATAACAGGACCAGAGCTGATGGAGCGTATGCGTAAACAAGCAATGCGCTTTGGAACGGAAATTTTGACAGAAGATGTGATTGAAGTAGGGTTAGAAAAAAAGCCATTTATCATAAAGGGGCGCCGAACCTCAATAGAAGCAGATGCACTGATAATTGCAACAGGAGCTACAGCTCGTCGTCTTGATGTGCCAGGATCTAAAGAATTTTGGCAAAAAGGGGTGACTGCCTGTGCTGTATGTGATGGAGCAGCACCTATTTTTCACAACCAAGATTTATATGTGATTGGAGGGGGAGATACTGCAGTAGAAGAAGCTATCTTTTTAACAAAGTATGGGAAGAAAGTCTTTTTGGTGCATCGTCGCAAAGAGCTGCGTGCTTCTGAAATTATGGCTGATCGCATAAAGAAACATCCTAAAATAGAAATTCTTTGGAACCATGAATTAGTAAGAATTGAAGGAGATACCATTGTACGCAGAGTGGTTTTGAAAGATGTAAAGACCCATCAAGAAAGTACATTCTCAGCAGGAGGAGTATTTTTTGCTATTGGACATGATCCCAATACCAAATTTTTAGGAGGGCAACTGAGATTAAAAGAAAATAAGTATATTCATGTAGATCAAGGGATCTCTAAAACCAACGTAGAAGGTGTATTTGCAGCTGGAGATGTGCATGATCATATGTATCGTCAAGCAATTACAGCAGCTGGGTTCGGATGTATAGCGGCAATGGATGCAGAAAAGTGGTTGTCCGAAAAAGGACGTCTTTAAATCATGCACTTACTTATCATTGCTATTTTTCTTCCTTTCAGTTGTTTTTCTTTAGCAACAAATCCTTGGCTAACTGATCTTTTTCAAGCAGATTTAATACCAGGATATACCTATCGATATTATCCCAACGTACAAGGAGCAACCAAGCCTTTTACTTCAAACGATCAAATTTTATCTCTAGGATTAGCAGCTGCTTTATCTACACATTTTGATCTTGAACTAGAATTAGAAGTCGCTCATACAACTCAGCAATCTTGGGGGATGCGCAGTGGTGCTATGCAAGTGCGCTATTTATGGTTAGATGATGTTGTAGGAGATCCTATAAGCTTTATCACAGGACTTAGTTTGCGTGATGTTTCTAAACGAAACTTGCGTGATTTGAGCTGTCCTTATGCTTCTCGTATAAATTGGGAATTATTTTCAGCTATTGGTAAAGAATTCTCTGATGTCTTCAACTGGAACACCCGTATTTATGCTTGGGTTGCAGTAGGGATCGCTAATCTAGGTGCTTGGTGGACGAGACAAGAAATCTCCTATGAGAACAATTGGTGTAATCGCTATAATTTAAAGCTTTTTCTACAAGGAGACTTTGGTTTTGGAAATCTTCGGCAAGTGGTAGTAGATCATTTTGATGGATGGGGGAAGTATCATCATCAATCTGTTGATTTAGGCATTTGTTGTAGATGTCAGTTAGATTATTACGGTACTTTTAGTATAAGATATGCTTACCGTGTGTTTGCAAGAACATTTCCTGAGAGAGTACATTGCCTGACTCTGCTGTATTGTTTTCCTTTTTCTTTATTTTAATCATTTGTCCACAGGGCAGTAGCTGTTGCATATAATTTACAGTGACTCATAGAAAGAAGCATATATGTTCCTTTGGTTTTCTTTTGGATTTTTGCACTGAAATAGACAACTGGTTTCCCAAAAGCATCATTGATAATTTCTATGTCTTGCCAAGAGATCTGTTTGGTAAAACCTGTACCTAATGCTTTTACAATGGCTTCTTTTGCAGAAAAGCGCGCTGCAAAATGAGGAATAGGGTCTTTGTATTTTAAGCAATAAGCTTGTTCTTTGGGGGTAAGTACCCGAGAGATAAGGCGACATCCATGATTTTCAATACTATGTCTGATTCTTTCAATTCCAATAATATCTGTTCCAAGTCCTAAAATATGGCTATTCATGAAGTTCTTCTTGTTCATACTCTTGATCGGATTTACCGTCCATTGCATTACAAAATACCATGCGTCCTGAGCTAGTATGTTTAACAGAAAGGACTTTTGCATCAACTATGTCGCCTATATAATTTCCGCCACCATTTATGACAACCATAGTCCCATCATCTAGATAGCCAACTCCTTGTCTAGGTTCTTTACCATAGCGCTGTACTTTAATTTTTATGAATTCTCCTGCTTGCATTAAGGGTTTTAACGAATTGGAAAGGGTATGAATGTTAATGACACGGATATCTTCAATTTCAGCAATTTGTACGCGACTAATATCTGCTGTGAGTAAGTTTGCGTCTAAGAGACGAGCTAAGCGTAGCAGTTTGCCTTGTACATCTTTAACATCTGGAAAATCCGTATCATTGAAGCGTAGACCTAATTCAGCAATCAGTTCAATTTTTTTCAGCACTTCTAAACATTTTTTAGCTTTAAGCTTAGAAAATTCATCACCAATTTCGGCTTGAGTGTATAACTCTTTAATAATAAAACGTGGGATAATGATTTGGTTATCTAATAAACCAGTAGTCGCAAGGTCGATGATTCGAGCATCTGAGAGAACAGAGCTATCAATGATTAAATCTTTTTTCTTTTCTACTGTAGGGGCAAACTTAATAAAAGGAATGCTTACATATAGTTCATCTGCTGCTCTTAATGTCATAATTGTACCTAAATAGGTGCCAAATAAGAACAAGGCAATTTTCAACATTTCTAAAATTTGCGGTTGTAGGGAAATCGATGCACGGCTGATATCTAGAATAGCATCGAATACCAGCACTAGAGCTTGTCCCATTAAATAACCAAGAAAGATGCCAATAACTGCGATGTTGAAAGAACGTAAATTAAATCTCTTAAATAAAAGATCAAAGATAATAAGAAATAACCCAAAGACAAAACCTATTAATACACCGATAAGGATATTGGTCTGTATGTTTCCAGAGGTATTCGAGATCATAAAGGTTGTCATGAAAAATACGCTTAGGACTACAAAGAGGATGCGCATAAAAGCAACAGAGAGATTCATGAGGTTCTCCTAAGATGACGTAAAACGTCAAATAAATTTTTTGTTTTTTACTAAAATGTTTATATCCATTCTAGATAGCAATACCTTTTTTGTCGATAAGCTTAGCTTTGAATTTAGGCTATTAGTTTAACAGATTATTCTGTTAGACTAATTAGACAAACTAACAGGAGCATGAATATGCACTTAGGTCGATTTGGATGGATTGTGGTAAGTGGGGTAATATGGCTGGTTGTAGGTAGTTTTTTGTTGTCAATAGGGCTTTACTTGCTTATTTTACAGTCTTCTTTACAAAGTCAAGATTATGTCGTGATATTGGTTTGTTTAGGTTTTGTTTTAGGATTTATCAAAGGGCGTTTTGTTCTTTCTAAAACTGCACAGAAAGCAGTAAAAAAAGTGTTGTTAATTTCAGAGCCTATTTCTATTTTACAGGTATATCCTCCTATATATTTAGGTTTAATCGTTGGTATGATGTTGTTGGGAATGGGCTTAAAGTGGTTAGAAATAGCCGCTCATATTCGAGGCGTAATTGATGTAGCAGTGGGATTTGCTTTAATAAATGCCTCTAGGGTTTACTTCCAATCAGCCTATGTATTAAAAAAACAAAGATAACTTGCTCTTTATGGTTGGATTTTTTTATTGGGACCCTGATCCAGAAATATTTCATTTCCTGCTTCCGCTTATTCATAGACCATTGATGTGGTATGGCGTTTTATTTGCATTGGGGTTTATCACAGGATACTTTATCTTTCATTATTGTTGGCTGCGATATCTTTTATTTTCTTTGAAATTTTCTAAACAAGATATTATTTGCTGGTCTTTTTTTTTACAAAAAAAGCATAATTCCCCTTATCTAAAGGTGCTTTTTGAAACATTTTCTCAAAAAGTAAAGTCGTTTTGCCAACAAAAACAGGAAAACGTTCCTGAGAAAATTAAGAAAGAGGTAATTCAAGCAATAAATCATACAGTTAACTATCCTATTGATCTTCCTAATTCTTCTAGTAAAGAATCATCTCTTGTATGTTTTGCAAAAAAATACATGAGTGCTTTTCAATTAGAGAGAGTACGATCTTTCTTTAAAATAGATGCTTGTCTACAACCTTGGATCTTATCTTTCCGAAAGCGCAATACCGTTATCATAGAAAGGTTGGCCACTTATTTGATTGTAGGGATGCTCATTGGGGCTAAGCTAGGTGATTTCATTTTTTATCAAAACTGGAGAGTTATTTATCAAAATCCTAAAGCAATTTTTGCTTTTTGGGAAGCAGGTCTTGCTAGCCACGGTGCTGCTTTAGGGATTCTAGTTGCTCTATGGTTATTTTGTCATAGGTATAAATTTAATACTTTACAATTAGTTGATTTAGTTGTTATTCCTACTCCTTTAGTTGGATCTTTTATTCGTTTAGGAAACTTTATCAATCAGGAGATTTTAGGTATTCCAACAGATCTTTCCTGGGGAGTGGTTTTTTTACATCCGGTAGGATCCGCAGCCATTGTGGCACGCCACCCCGTGCAATTATATGAAGCATTTAGTTACGTAATTCTTACTGTTTGTTTATTTTTTTTATGGAAAAAAGAGCCATCTTTAACCCATAAAGGAAGAATAACCGGTTGGTTTTTCATTTCTGTGTTTAGTGTTCGATTTATCCTAGAATTTTTTAAAGAAGAACAAAGTGCTTATCTCATTTATTTGCCCTTTAAAATGGGACAAATTTTAAGTGTTCCCTTTATTTTATTTGGGATTTGGCTTCTTTACCGATCTTATAAAAAAGCTTTTCGCAGAGCTTAGCATCGATAGGAACCAAAGGAAGAATATCTTGACTTAACTTATTTATATGACTATGCAATTCTTCAGAGGAAAGAGGCTTTATATAAAGGATATGCCATTTAATAAACCTTTCTATACAAGATTCTGTTGAATAAGAAAATAGATTATACCAAGCGTATTTATACAAGGTCCATATACGTTTGGAAAGCTGATCTGCATATATAGATAATTTAGGATATTTTTGTAAGTATTCTTCATAAACTTGATTTATAAACTGCTCGTGAGTCTTAAAGGTTGCTTGAGTCCATTTTTGGTAAATAAATTGCAATAAAAAAGGATCTATACCGATTTCAATCCGTTGACAAAGCATGTCCCCCTGAATTACCCAGGGATAGATTTTTTTTTCAATTTCTAACCATTTTTTATTTTTTATTAGTTCTTTTATCTTTTTAAAAAATTGATTGGTTACTTGTAGTAGATGATAGAAGCTTTGTTTAGGGTTATCAATTAAAGCATTAGCAATTTCCTCTTCTATTTTTCCTGTAATACAAGAGGGAATTTTTTCTAATAACTCTTTATCAAGAGTAAGATTTTTCCAAATAAGAATTTCCAAGAGCTCTTTTTTTTCTACTAAATTAGGTAAAAGAATAGCTTCTTGGTAGACATTCCAGATTGTAAATAGCACATGCTCTACAGAATGGCAAAGGTGGTCATTTTGCATCAATGCAAGCTCTGTCATGATAAAAGTATATACTACCTGTGGTAAGTTGGGTTTTTTTTCCTTATTTACAGGAAATACAGATAAAATAGCTTCTTTTAATTCAAGTTGGTTTAAGGTTTTTGGCATTTGAGTAGCCAAAGCGTAAAGGGCTATAATTCGTTTGAGTTGATCACATAAAGCACTCTTTGATTTACTACACAGACTATGTCTACGTAGGAAATTTTCCAAATATACTTTTTGTTTTTTTGAGAAGAATGTTTCAAAAGAAATAGTAGGATATAATTTATCTGCAATTAATAGAGAAGTATAGTCATGCATGATTTCTTCAGAAATGGATAAAGGAAAAGTATAAAGTGTGCGAAGGCTCATCAGTACGTTATATTCTAGTTGAAGATGCGTTATATTAGGATATTTTGCTGTTTCATCTAAAATAGTCTTTACTATCAGCTCATCCACTTGATTGTATTCATGGTAAGGACTTATATGATAATTTAAATTAGGGTCTAGCTGGCATTGAGTAGTCCAGATCATTTTCGTTAACTCTTCCAATCGAGGTTCTTCTCCGTCAATGGCTGCGACACATTCACTAATCCGGCTTGCTATCTGATAAGCAGGATAATAAGGAACAGAAAAATTAGGTCTTTTTAAATGCAGATAATTTTTGAGGTTTTGCTTAATTAAAAAGGGGATATTTACTTTACCTTCATCAGTGATAGCTTCAGGTTGGTCTTGAATTTGTTTTGTGTATAAAATAAGTTTTTCCCATGTTTTTTTTATAGAGGAAACACTAATTCGAAATTGAGGGAATTTTTTTTGAAATTTAGGAGTCATTTTTTCTAAAAGATACTGCTCTAATTGAATGGACCAACTTTTAGTCGGAGCATTTTGCATCTCTTGCTTCATTCTTCGAGATAAAAATAAATTTACTTCAGAATACGGATGATATAGTTCAGGTACTTCATCAATCGGAATCAGATAAGGGCAAGAGCATTCTTTATTTGTTTTTCTTTTTGTGGATCGATTTAAAGAGCCAAATAAAGTATCATTAGATTTTGTTAGTTTAGTCATGAGTTTCTTACAATAAGTAAACTGTTTTTTTATAATACATATTTTCTTATCTAGCTGAGTTGATTTTTTTTTGTCTAATAAAATTTTAAAATAAATAGCAAAAAAATGAATGACTTTTAATAAATTTAAACAAAAAATCTTGATGAGAGTTTACTCTCACCTGTATTTTAACTGATTTTATGTTTTTATTTAAATTTCATTAAAAATCGAAAAGATAATATTTTATTTTCTATTTTGTGCAGCAATTGTCAAATAAAAATAGATTGTAATAAATTTCCATTTTTTCTGTTGTGCTTAAAAATAAAGAGGTATTTGGGTTGCATCGATTGAAATTTATGGTAAACTACTGACCTAAAAACGGAGGACGAAGATGTCTAGCTTTTTTAAGTGTTTTATCATTTTATTAACCAATTTTGCATTCTTAAATCCCATACAATCTTTAGAGGTACAAAAAGTGGAACCCAAACAATCTTTAGAAGTGGAACAAATAAATCTTAAACCATCCATTGTTGTTTTTGAAACAAATCTCGGTATAATCGAGCTCCAACTGTTTCCTGATATTGCTCCTAAGGCTTGCGAGAATTTTTTAGGTCTCGTAAAAAACAAAAAGTATGATGGAACTATTTTTCATCGTGTCATTAAAAACTTTATGATTCAAGGCGGAGATCCTAAAGGAAATGGCACTGGAGGAGAATCTATTTGGGGCAAAAGTTTTGAAGATGAAGTAACACCGAAGAAAACATTCAATAAAAAAGGTTTGCTTGCAATGGCTAACTCAGGGCCTAACACAAATGGCAGTCAGTTCTTTATTACAACAACAGACGATGCGTATTGGTTGAATAATAAACATACTATTTTTGGTGAGGTAATAAATGGCTATACGGAAACCATAGAAAAAATTGAAGAAAGTAAAACAGGTGGAGCTGATAGACCTTTGGAAGAAATTAAAATTATCAAAGCCTTTATAAAACCTTAGTTTCTCATCAGTTAAGGCTGGGGTTCTCCAGCCTTAAAGTATAGATATTCAAAATATTTTATATAAAATTTTCAGATAGTATTATTGTATATAGTAGTAAAAATACTTTTATATAATTAATAGTTAAAGTTTTATAATATATAATATACTTTTTATTTACATATTATTATAAATAGTTGCACAATGTAAATTAAGAATAAGAAACTATTATAGTCTATTTTTAGCAGAGGATCTTCATGATTATTGAAGCTTGCATAGCAGTAAGTACCATAGCCTTTGTGGTTTTAGTCATTTTTTTAATTATGACTCTGCGTAGCTCTTGTGCAACCTTAAAAAAAACTAAACACACCCTAACTAAAGTTGAAGGGGAATTAAAGGAGATTTCTTCTGAGAGCGTTACATTACTTAAAAATGTAAATGATTTGACTGAAGATATAAAAGAGAAATCAGAGGCATTAAATTTTCTATTCGCTCCGTTGCTTAAGCTCTCTCACGGGAAATCCCATAGAACAAATGCTTACGAAAAACTTACAGAAGTAATTAATTATGTGGCAGATGCAGTGATTTTGCTAAAAAAAATAAAGGACGATTAGTAATATGTCAAATTTAAATAAAGACACAAAAAATATCCTGATATGGGCCCTTGTTGGAGGCGTTATTGGAGCTAGTTCCATTATTCTTTTGAAAAACTCTTCTTGTAAAGGTAGTAAATCTGCTTTGCACTTAATAGGAAAAACTCTTGCTAATGCTGGAGAGGTTGTAAAAAACAAAATTGATAACCCTGAGAGTTTACTTAAAGAGCTAGATAAGAAAATTGCCAAAAATGAGGACAAGCTAGCTGACATTTTAGAATTAGCAGCTGCAGGAATGCAGTTATGGAAAAAACTGACAAAATGAAGGTAACTTATGTTTCAATCAGATCATTCAGGTAAAAATCTATTTTTGGGGACCTTCTTAGGAATTGCGGTAGGAGCCCTTACCACTCTATACTTAGGCACTAACGGAGGAAAGAGGCTTCAGAAAGATGTTCTAAATAAGATGTTTAAAGAAACTAAAAAACCTCGAACTAAGAAGATGGTCAAACGGATTAAAAAAGAGCTTAAACACTAAAAACGATTTCTATTAAAAAAATAATTTTTCTATTTATAGATAAAATCTATTATTTATACTTATTTTAAGTAAGCATATTTGTATTATATACATAATTATATTTTTATTTTTTGCTTATAAAGTTTTTATAATCACAATAAGAACATGTCTACCCTAAGTTCTGTAAACAATAATAAAGCTGCTCTTTTTCTTTTAAAAAATTTTAGCAAATTAAATAATCCATTTACTTTTAATGACTTACAAAAGTCATTGGATTCCTTAATTGAACCTTTTATAGTAGATAAATCGTTAGAAAACACAAGCCAGATTTTTAAAAAATTCATAGAAGATGAAGAGCAGAAGAAAGTTTTTTTACAAAACAACCCGTCTGCTAACCAATGGCGGATAATTTTTGCTATTTATCCTAATTTTTCCCAAGCTTCTCTTGAGGATATTTTTCGCTCTGCTATTCAGGCGACTCCAGGTTGTTCTAAAGAGGATTCTCAGCAGATATATACTCGCTTAATAAGAAAACCAGAAATTGATCTTAATCAAATATATACCCAGTATTATCCAGCAGAGTTTTTGACTTGGGTACAAAATGAAATTTATGGTCTACCTGGTAATTCTACCTTATTACTATTGAGAATTTGGCGAAATTTTGATCAGCCTATAGATCAAGCATGGAAAACATTATTATCCTTACCAGACTTGAGTAGTTCGCATAAAGAAAAGCTGATAGCATTTCAATCAAAGCAGAATTTTATAAATAAAAATTGTAAGGACCTACAAATCATTAGATTAGAGTCTATACCTACATCAGAGAAGCAGAGTATCTCAAGATCTATAAGAGCACCTAGAAAATATCTTAATCAATACATATTACTGACTAAAGCTCTAAATATCTTGTTAAGCGAAGTAGCAACGTCTTATTTAGAGAAATCTAGATTTTGTATTTTAGGTTTTCAAAAGGGTTCATGGGAATATCAGCTCTTATATACTCCTAAAGAAATTTCTTATAAGATTCTTACCTGGAGAGCTAAAAACATATTTCCTTTGTATCAAGAAAAATTCAAGCTCCTTATAGAATTTTTTGATAAAAAGATTGAGCCTTTAAAAGAGGCAAAACAAAAAGTAAGAGAACTAGAAGATATCCTAAAACAAATCCAAAGGGGTATTTCAATTTATGTAAACTCAAATGTAAAAGGAATGAGAGAGGTTTCTGAAGAAAAGGCAAAGAGAGACAAAACAAACAAACTCATATCAAAAGAGCAAATTGAAACTTATCTAAAAAACTGGAAAGAAACAGAAAAATCCTTACAAAGCGATCTTGCAAAGTCTATAACTCTTCGAGATGATATTTCTCATATTGCATATTTAATGGAAGAATTAAATGATTCTTTCCAGGTAAAAAAATCCCAGCAAGAAATTACTCAGAATCAAATTGCGCTTATAGAAAAAAATCAAAAAGAACTTATACAAGCAGAATATATTTCTTTCCAAAAAGAAGTATTTTCGACTGCTTTAGAAGAACCTGATATCGCTAATGAAATTATAGAAGAATCAAGTTCTTCAGATAGAGAGTTAATTAATATAGCGGACTTAAATACACCAATCTTGGCTAAGCTGCCTTTAGATGAAATCGATACATTTTTAGAAGAAGGTGGTCTAGTAGACGGATTTTTAAGCAAGAGCATTGATAGAACATTAAAACAGTTAAAAACACATCTTTTTTCAAAAACACATCCCTATGTCTCAGGTGAACTAAATGTTATACAAAAAGAGAAAGTAGAGGAAATACATACTCAGTTAGTCATTGCAACAGCCACTATTGAGTTAATTATACAAGCAATACAGGATCAAAGATTTGATCAAGTTCTTTTAGGATTTCGTAGTAGCTTAATTCATTGTCACTTTGCTATAGAACAAACGTTTTCCTTAAAGATTTTAGCTGAAAGCAAGGAACTTACAAATACCCATGACTTAATCGAATTAGCAAAAAAAGCTCATATAGATAGATTGGAAGAACAAAGAGAGTTTTTCAAGGATATGGGAATCCATCTTTGGTTTTGTTATCCAGAGGATTATCGATTTTTTTATCCAGAAGAGAGTTCTCATCCAAAGCCCTTTATCTTTTTACAAAAGCTAGCACATGCCCGCAACGAAGGGAAATTGGATATAGTCACATTAAAAGAAGCTGTTCAGTTATGTTTTAGAATGTATAGTCAAACTCTAGAGTTTATTACAGAAGCCGAATCTTTTTCTGCAGAAGATATGGATGAATTTTTAAAAAAAATGGATGACGTTCAAAAACAACTCCAGATTAAAATAGAAAGTGGGGACTTTAATAAGGCTTTTAGTGAAAATAAAACACCTATTTCAAGAAAATGCAGTCAAGCATTAGGTCTTCTTAAATCAGTGAATAAATTAGAAAATATTCAAAATTTTGAAGAGTTGTTATTACCTATTAATACAATAAAAGCATATCTAGAATGGATGGAAATTTCCTTAAGGACTTCTCAAAACTCTCATTCTTTACAAGAATTTATCCAAGTAGAAACACTGGCAAACATGGATAAATTATTTAAACATTTATTTAGAGCAATTATTTTCTTGCAAACCGGGAAGAATGACTATTCTCATAATTTATCAGAACTTCTTAAATCAGTAGAAAAATTCTATGAAAAAAGTTTAATAACAGAGAAGGATAAACTTGAGCTCAAAGAGCTTAATATAAGCATTACACACCACTATTTGCATAGAAATTCTAATGCTTCTTTAAAAAAAGACTATAAAGACATTTGGGATTTGGCTTATAGGTTAAATCTACTTTCTGCAAGAGACTGTGCTCTTATGTATAAAGGGTACAAAATTTCTTATCAAGATTTAGAGCTAAAAGTAGCAAAAATATTTAAGAGACTAGATACTGCTATTGAGCTATTTATTAAGCTTTTAAAACCTACAATCACTGAGATTGAGAAATTAAGCAATTTTTCTTAAAAGCTCTTAAGCTTTCTTAAACTTTTTTGATCTAGAAGAAAACTGCTTGCTTATTTTGGCAGCTACGAGAAATACTCTTTGTAGCATCACTTATTAAAAGTACGAGGATATTTTTTATGAATCAAGCTACAGTTGCTGGGCATTTAGGGTCTGATCCAGAAGTTAAGTTCACCCCATCAAATCGAAAAGTTACTACTTTACGTGTAGCTGCACGTACGCGTAAAGGTGGAAAAGATGAGACAATTTGGTGGAGAGTTACTATTTGGGGAGAACAATTTGACAAAATGATGGGCTATTTTAAAAAAGGCAGCCCCATTATAGTTCAAGGAGAAATGGACTTAGAAATCTTTACAAATAGAGAAGGAAAGTCTCAAATTTCAGCAGGAATTACAGCTCACAATATCATGTTTAGTCCTTTTGGTCGCACAGATCAAGCAGGGACAGATGGGCGTCAGACAAGCGATGCTCAATCAAAAGAAGAATGTGTAAAGGTGCTTTTAAGTAAAGAACCATTTAATGCGGATGAAGCAGAAGAGGAGATTCCTTTTTAATTAATATGATTAAAATTACCCATATTACTGATCAAAAAAAACGAAAACATGCTAATGTTGTGATATGTCCTGTCTGGAAAACAAAGGCGCAAGCGCAAGTAGCTCTTGAACTAAAAGAGTTTGATGCCCTTATAAAGATTCCCCTTAATGACTTTTCTGGTAAAAAGGGGGAAACTCTTTTATTGTATCGTGAAAAAGGAATAGAAAAGAGAGTTCTTTTGTTAGGGCTAGGAGAAAAAGTTGCCTGTCAGGCAGAAATATTGCGTCAAGCTTATGCAAGCGCAATTAAGCAGCTAAGAGCTAAAAAAATCAAGAGCTGTAATGTGCTTTTGCCTTTTTTTGAAGAGAAAGAGGCTTTTTCTATTATCCAGGCTAGTTTAGAAGGATTGATATTAGCTAATTACGCCTTTGATTGCTTTAAAAGCATCCCCTTTAATGAGCCTTTAGAAACTGCATGTCTTTGTGGTATAGATCCATCGTATGCTTCTTTATTAAAGAAGGTGGAACAGATTATGCAAGGTGTATATCTTACACGTGATTTAGTGAATAAAAATGCAGATGACTCTAATGTAGAAGGTTTAATCCAAGCCGCAAAGAACTTAAGTAAAGACGGTAAAAAACTTAAAATTGTAGTTTTGCGTGAAAAGCAATTAGAAAAAGAGCAGATGAATTTATTGTTAGCTGTAGGAAAGGGGAGCATTCACCCTCCTGCTTTGGTTGTTTTAGAATATATAGGAGATCCTTCTTCTAAAGAAAAAATAGCTCTTGTAGGAAAAGGAATTACTTTTGATACAGGTGGTCTTAATTTAAAAAATACAGGTCATATAGAGGCGATGAAATGCGATATGGCTGGTAGCGCTTGTGTGCTGGGTGTTATACAGAGCCTTTGCAGTTTAGAAATTAAGAGAAACGTGATTGGTGTGCTTGCTTTAGCGGAAAATGCAATAGGTCCTGGTAGCTATAAGCCAGGGGATGTATATACCAGTCGCATAGGAAAAACGGTGGAGATTGGTAATACAGATGCGGAAGGAAGGCTTGTTTTAGCAGATGCTCTCTCTTATGTTGAAGATACATATGCTCCATCTGTTGTGATTGATTTTGCTACCTTAACAGGTGCCATTGTGATCGCGCTTGGAGAAGAAGCCGCGGGTCTTTTTTCTAACGATGATTCTCTTGTAAGAGGCCTGCAAAAATCAGCACTTAGAACAGATGAGCGGCTTTGGCATCTTCCCTTGTACCCAGAGTATACCGAAATGCTGAAATCAGAGATTGCTGACCTGAAAAATATAGGTGGCCGTCCGGCATCTTCTTGTACAGCAGCAGCTTTTTTACAGCAATTTATTAAGAAAGCAGCTTGGGCGCATCTGGACATTGCAGGAGTGGCTTATTTATCAAAGCCTAAATCTTATCACCCTACTTTAGCTACAGGAGCTGGAGTAAGAGTTACGGTAGATTTCCTTGAGCATTTTAATGAAAAAGATTCTATATAAAGCCCAATTAGAAAAAGAGCATGAAGGGATGTCTTTGCTTGCATTTTTAAGACTGCAATGCAAAGACATCTCGGTTAAGTATCTAAAGTTGGCAATTGATACAAAATTGTGCGCTGTAAATGGAATTGTTGAGAACTTTTCTACTCATCCTCTAAATGTAGGGGATGTGGTGGTCTTATATCAGACCCAAACTCTTCATCCAAAACATTTAGAGATTTTATACCAGGATGAATACCTACTTATCTGCAATAAACCTGCAATGTTAACAAGTGATATGAAGGTTTTACAGCCTTTATTAAAAGATAGATGGTTGCTTGGACACCGTTTAGATAAAGAAACCTCAGGCGCTTTAATTTTTGTGAAAGATGAATCTGTTTTACAAAAAGTGATTGCTCTATTTAAAGAGCATTCTGTAGAGAAATTCTATCTAGCATTAGTAGATAGGCAGGTTTCACAAGAGGAAGGAAAAATAGATCGGCCTATTGCAAAATTACAGAGTTATCAAGGCCGGAGTCTATATGGAGTAGCTGCTACACCTGATGTAAAAAGGGCTGTTACTCTATGGCGTTGTTTAAAGCGTAGTAAAAGAGCTTCTCTTCTTCTATGCCAACCAATGACTGGTAGGACACATCAGCTTCGTGTACATTTAAGCTATATAGGGCATCCTATTTTAGGTGATGTCCTTTATACTAAGCATTTTTTTTGTAAGGTTTCTCCTATACGTCATTTATTGCATGCGTACATCTTGCGCTTTCCGCATCCCATTTCTCATCAGATAATAAGAGTCAAAGCAAAAGTTCCAGAGGATTTCAAAGATTGTTTAAAAGAGCTCAAAATGACACATACGGTTTAATTTTTTGGAAAGAGCAAATATGAGCAAACCAATGATAATTAACAATATCGCTACTGTTTCAAAAAGCCTATCTGGAGAAATAAGGCTTGGAATAAATAAAAAAGCTAAATCTTTAAAATAAAAAGCAACATTAAAGCAGGTGATCCAAATACCGATTAAAACAGCTGTATAACGGCGTGGGGATAAGCGCGTAATTAAAGAAAGTCCGATGGGAGCTAGGAGCAATTCTGCTAGGATAACAAAAAAATACACGGTAAATACCGAACTAGTTACAAATGAACCGAAATGTAACTCGAAAGTATCCAAAGTAAGCATGGCAAAGCAAATGCTCAAGATGAAAAAAGCTAGAGAAATTTTTAGGAAAGCATTGCTATAAGAGCGTTTTTTGTAAGAAAAAAGGTAGACTTTTGCTAGAACAAATGCAATTAAGATGAAGTATAAGCTCTGTATAGAAAAAAGTTGCATGTCAAAAGGAAGAATTTTAGCTATAGAAGGGCTATGCTCAATCAATAGTGGATCTAACGCCGTATGGCTTAAATCTTGTGCTATCCAAAAGATAATCGAAAATAGGATCAGGATAACGGCTACCCAAATTCTATCTTTTTCTTGCTTATGAAGAGGAGAAAAAGCGTTTTCTGCAGCTTGGAGTTTTAGTCTATTGTATTGTTTTAAAGCTATACCTAATGGAATTAAACCAATTAACCCAATGCTGCCAGCTATTGCAAAAGCTGCCTGCAGGTTCTTTAAATCAGCTAAAGAGTTTAGGATCCAAAATGCAAAAAGAGGACCTAAGCTTATAAGAGCATAATAAATGGAAAAGCCAGAATCTCTTAAATGAGGCTTTTGTTGATAAAATGTACCTAAGAGAGCATAGCTACCTGGCTGAAATAAAGCATTTCCAAAAGCTACCAAAACAAGAGCAATAAATAAAAAAGGTAAAGAACTAGTTAAGATTAGAAAACAGCCTATTGCATTTAATAAAACACCCCAAATAACAGAGAGACGATACTGAATACGTTCTACTATAAATCCACCTAATATAGGTAGAAAAATGGTAATTAACAGAAATACAGTTCCTATTTGACCAGAAGCATGTTCTGTAAAATATTGAAAATCGGCGATATACAAGAAAAACAAATAAGCAATAGCTCCAAAGGCAATACGCCTAAAAATTTCTGTTAAAGCAATGCAATAAAGTGCTGTTGGCTGTCTTGAAGATCCTATATATTTCATTGTTTATATACTCACATATAATAAACTTTTAATTTTATCATGATTTTTTTACTTTGGCTATATTTTACTGGAGGATATTCTATTTTGGTATGCAAAGCTCATCTTTTTCTATTCTTTTAGTTAAAACCTCTTCCGTTGGAGATGTTATTCAAACATTGCCAACTCTGCAATATTTACGTGCTCGATTCCCAGAAGCAACAATTGATTGGGTAGTGGAAGAATCAAATGCTTCTTTATTATTGGCTGTATCTTTGCTTTCTCGTGTTGTTATAATCGATACCAAGGCCTGGCGTTCTTCTTTGGGTTCTTGGAAAAATTTTCTAAGCATTTTGAAAAACCTGCGCTCTAAAAAATATGATCTATTATTTGATTTACAAGGAAACACCAAATCCGCTTGTGTAACCCTCTTAGCAAGGGCTAAAGAAAAAATCGGTTTTGACTCTACTCATGTACAAGAAAGAATCAATCTTCTAGTCACTACAAAAAGAATACCTGTTGCTAAAACACTTAATGCGCAAATGAAATATTTGCAACTGGTTCAGCGTTATTTTAGTGATGATGCTGTTTTTTTTCCGCAATCAATTTCTATGAAATTAACATTCTTAGAAAAAAACAGATTAGAAGCTCTATTAGCAAATAGCTCTCTTAAAGCACCGATACGTCTAATGATAGCAGCACGTTCTCGTTGGCCGAATAAAGAGATACAAGTAGAGACATTATGTTCTCTATTAACTCACATTAGCATACAATACTCCGTATGCTTTGTCTTTGTATACCATACTAAATCAGAAAAGCAACAAGCTGATTATATGGTTCAGAGATTTAAATCTCAATCTCTGAGTATAGGAGAGTTGAGTTTGCCCTTATGGCAGAACTTAATGAATGGGATGGATGGTGTGATTTGTGTAGATTCAGCGGCTCTTCATTTATGCGCAACAACAAATACTCCTTCTTTTAGCATATTTGGACCTTCATTGGCAGATCGCTACCGCCCGGTTGGACAACAACATTTTTCTGTACAGGGTAGTTGTCCTTATGAAATGCAGTTTTGGTCTCGTTGCCCTCTCTTAAGAAAATGTGCCACAGGAGCTTGTTTAAAAAATCTTGATTCCTATCATTTAATAAACGCTTGCTCAGAGTGGTTAGCTACCATTAAGAGCAGATTGCAATAAAGAAAAATCAATATGGCTTTCTGCGATAGAAATGGCTTCTTTAATCTTATCGATATCTTCTGTCGAAATTTTTGCAGTGAAAGCAGAAATTTTTTGCATCGCTGTATAACTGTGTAAAGGCGTATAAAGGACGGGAATATCAGCTTTTTCTAATTGCTCTATTAAGAAATGGCGGGGAGAAAAATCACCTGTTAAAATCATTCCAGCACAAAGGCCTTCTTTATGAGTGTCTAGCAATTCTAAATGTTTGTTAAGAGTAGCTAAAATAATATCTTCACGATTAGATGGTGTGATAATAAGTTGATTGGGTAGAATCATTTCGCGGTAGCTCTCCACAGAGGTTGCAACCAATCGAATACGATCGAAGTGACGAAACCTATAATTAGACCCTGTAATAATAGGGGTTTGAAATAACAACTCAAAATCACCCATCGAAAAAGTACTTAAAAAAGGATCAAAAGGAATACATCCCAGTAAGGGTAGATTCCAGCATTTAAGTGCTTTTCTCATATAATATTGAATCATTTCTTGCTTTTCGGGTAATACACGGTTAAGAATCACTCCTAGAATGGATAGCTTATATTGATTGCACAGGGTAATGTTTAACATTAGATCATCAAAGCTAGAGCCCAAACCTCCTGAAGAGATTAAAATTAGGGGAAGTTTTAGCTCTTTGGCAACTTGGGCATTATTTAAATGAATAATAGAACCCACTCCACAGTGTCCGGTACCTTCTACAAGAACCAGTTGCTTGTTTTCTTGAATTGTTTTAAAAGAGCTGATCATTTTTTTACGTAAATCATCGATGTGGATTTTTTTGTCTAAAAAATCGCGAGTAAAACCAGTGGGAATTAAAATAGGGCTCATAGATTCTAAAGAATCGGTCAATGAGAAACTTTTTTTAAATACCAGTACGTCTTTATCTACCTGTATACCTTGCTTTGTAGTAATGTGTTGTTGTCCAATGGGCTTCATATAGCCTAAAGGAGAAAAAAGCTTATGCAATCCGGAAAAAAGACCTAAACAGGTTGTGGTTTTGCCAATATGCTGACCAGTGGAAGCAATAAAAAGTCCTCGCATATTAAACCTCCACTAAAGAGAGATTTGGGTTAAACATTTCATAAATAATTTGTTTGGCATCAGGAAAAATTTCTTCTTCTTTTAATTTTAAAACTTCCTCTTTAGAGAACCACCGATAAGAGAAGTCTTTGACTAAATCCTCTTTAATCGGATATCCAACAAATATAAAATATATATGTTGGTGCATAGGAAGCTGATTCCAAGCTGGAATTTCTTCCAATAAGCATAAAAAAGGACGTGGGATGCTATAGGCATTTTTATGAGATACTTGAAGATATTCATCTTGGTAAAAACCAATATTTAAACCTGTTTCCTCGAATACTTTTCTTAAAGCGCATTGATGAGGGGTTTCATTCTCTTTTAGATGTTCTCCTGGAGGAATCCATTTATAGAATTTAGGGTGCATTATCAGAAGAACTTTATCATGTTTAATAATGTATACAGTTGCTGTGAATTGTCGTTGCATAAAGTCCCTTAAAAGGATTTTTATTTAGCTTAAATAAAATACTAAAAAAATGATAGGATCCTTTACAAAATCCATTTTTACAAGGCTCTTATGAAAGAATTCACTGATTTGATAGAAACAATAGATAAAATTTTAAATAACTGTAAATGGTCTTGTAGACAAAACTTAAAGAGTTTACAGCCCTATCTTCTAGAAGAAGTACATGAAGTAATAGAAGCTATTGATCAGGATCTAGATGAACCAATTATCGAAGAATTAGGGGATATGCTTTATACCCTCTTGTTTTGTGCTAAAATTGCACAGATGGATAAACGATTTGGTTTAACCTCCATTTTATCGAATATAAACGAAAAACTGATCCGTCGTCATCCTCATGTTTTTGATAACTTAAAAGTGAGTAGTGTAGAAGAGATTGCAGAAAACTGGCAGAAAATCAAAAAAAGAGAATCTAAAGGGGTGGTTAGTGGCATTTCAAAAAATCTCCCTAGTTTAGCTCGAGCACAAAAGATCCTACACAGGTTGAAGATAAATGGCTTTCCTGTCAAATCAGAGCTTTTACCTTTAGATACAGAAGAGCAAATAGCTAACTCTTTAATCGATGTTTTATTAACAGCAGACAGTAAAGGAGTTGATGTAGAAGGTGCTTTAAGAAGGAAGCTTACCCATTTACAAGGGCAATTTAAAAGCTGAGAAAACTCTTAAGCTGTAGTTACAGGTAAAATAATTCTTCTCCCTAATTGAGCCAGAAGTTCAGGTTGGTACACAGCTTTTTCTGTTGCTAAATCTACAATAGTCTGTAAACGTCCTTGGATCACAGGGGAAATTAGGGATGCTGCATCATAGGGAATCGCCTCTGCTAACTTTGATGATAAACCCTCCATTTTGGTAAAATCCTTAATAGCAGCTGCAGACGCTGTATTAGCTATAAAGACGCTAATATCATTTAAGAGTTCTGTAATTTCTTTTTTTACATCATCTTGTTTTTCTTTATTTTCCTTAGGATGCTCAATTGCTTGATTGGTTAACACTAAACCTTGATAGATCCAATCATACAAGGTCTCTTCAGAAGGAGGGGTTTCTAATAGTTCTGTAATTGCAAGTGTCACTTTTTCTTTAATTACATCATTGATCTTGCCTCTTATAAAGGCATTTGTTTTGTCACTTTGTACTTCAGTTACCGATATAGTATGTTCTTTTGTTGTCCTTTCTGAAAATGGCTGAGGGAAAAGATGATCAAGGATTTTTAGAAAGCTCATTATTTTGGTTTGAAGAACAGGCAAAACAAAGAGAGCTTCTCTAGCTTTTTCTTGTAGGATTTGAGTTTCTTGAAAGTTTAGTAATAGCTTTGTATTATAAGTGGTCTGTTCATAATTTTTTATTTGCTGATCAAGCATTCCTTCTGACTTTGTAGAGTGTTTACGTACTTCATTCATGAAGTTTTCCATAGCAACAGCAATCTTTGTAGAAGAAGCTATTTGTTGAATATCTCTGTACTCATT
This sequence comes from Chlamydiota bacterium, assembly GCA_030916885.1. Lineage (GTDB taxonomy): Bacteria > Chlamydiota > Chlamydiia > Chlamydiales > Rhabdochlamydiaceae > Rhabdochlamydia. The sequence continues at coordinate 14,231 of JAUPVT010000057.1, read as the reverse complement.
AAGGGAGTGCATAAGCTTTTTTGCAAATTCTTCCGCTAGGGGATGAGAAGACAGAGCTTGTTCTTTTTGAGAGACTTCTTCTTCTAATTGTTGGAATTTTTTATAGAGTATTCTAAGACCATCACGGATTAAAAGATTGAATCCAGAGGCATTCCCGTTAGGAGCTGGCTTAATGAGAGAATCTATAGCTGTCTCAACAATAGAGGAGATAAGAGCAGGTTTATCTAGATAAGAGATCATCCATTTTAATAGAGGGGATTCTGATCTTTCTACAAGATCATCCATTAATTTACTATACAGATCGTTAAGATTGAGTTCTTCAAGAGATGCTTCATTGTCTCCTAGTTTTGAAAGCAAAAGCTGATTTACAATTAGGCTAGTCATTTGCTCTGGATTTGGAAGTCTTTGTGCATCTATTTTAGTATTTGAGATGGCAGAGCCCAATAAATGAAAGTATATTGTTGCATTTTCCACTATTTTCTGACTCAAAGCATGAAATTGATCTTGAGTGGATTCTTGATCTAGCTTTTTATAAATCATATTAGAGTAATTGCTTATTGTATGAGAAATGGTTTTATGGATATAGCTTTCTATTTTAAAGTGTTTAGCGGCAAAAAAATAGACTCTTGCTGAAATGATTTTCCAGGTAGAAAACCCCTGTATTTTAAGTTCATCAAGGAATAATTGTTTAGGGCAGCTTTTCAATTCTTCAGATTTCTGTATGATATTACGATAAAATAGAGAGTCTCTAGCTGGATTAAAAAAAAATTTATCAATGAACATCATAAAACTAAGATTTGTTGCATGCTTTGCTAATTTTTGTAGTTCTTGTTCAATAGCTAATTTATTTCCTTCTTTAGGTGGAGGGCGTTTTTCGATTTTCTTTACCAACTCAAGCAACTCTTGCGGTTGTAAAATGGGTGCTTTTTCTTCAGGTATAGGTTGACAAGGATCAAACGAAAGTGCATCTATTAACTCTAAAAACTTTTCTTTTTCGCTATTTTGAAAAGGAATTTTAGGGTTATTTATAAATTTATCTAAACCCTGTATTAAATGTTTATGTTCATCAGGTGTTATGTTCTTTTTTACAAGAAAGATTCCTAGTTTAGAAAGGGAAGCGGTTATTTGTGAAAAAATGGTTTCTTTTGGCAATAACTCTTTAATGATCTCTCTACATTGATTCAACTGTTCTTGTAAATTGTCTTTATTAAAATATTTTCCATTCGAAACAACAGATAAGTTCTCTAAAAGACAGACCAAAGCTATTTTCTCTCTTTTAGTAAAAAGATAAGGTTGCTCTTTTAGTAGAAGTCCTAATTTTTCTTTTAGAGTGATGCAAGAGGAAAGTGAAGAATCATTTTTAAGGTAGAATCTCATTTTTTTAAGATCTGATAAGAAGTGCTGAGCTTTTTCATCATCTGGCAAGCCTTCTAATTTATTTTGCAAATCCTCAAAAGAAGAAGTATTATCCTGAAGATAGGTTCTTATTTTTTTGAATACGGTTTTTCTATGCTTTTCCATAGGCTCTTGCATAAAAGAAATAACTTTCTTACTTTCCTGTAGTATTGTGTTAAGCCACTCATTTTTAATATAGTCATTCTTACCAATTGTCTTAGGATAGGGCTCTGGAGCAAGCGTTTTAAGATGGGTATTAACATCTGCAATTAAATTGAGTAACCCAGCACGGTTAGTTTCTTTTTTAGTAATTTGATTAAATCCTTGATCTTCTAAATTAGGATTAAACTGATCTTTTAGCAAAATAATAGAGTCAAGTTTTTCTTTGAATGTTTGTAGAAATAAATATTTACTTTCAATATAGCGAACCACTTTATCTAATCCGATATATAATTGATGGGATTGCATCACAGTTTCGTTAAAAGCATCAAGCAAAGTATAAGCCTCTTTTAACTTATTGGAGTCATAGGCATTTAGGAGTGCTTTAAACTCTTCAGAAAATTTGTTAAAAGAAGTCTCTATTTTATGCTTTTGCTCATCAGGCAATTCTATTTGAACGAGATTATGATATTTTCTATTAAATTCTTCTAATGTATTTGTGTGTATACCCTCTAAAGAGGATAAGTTTTCTTTGGCTTCTTCATATTTTTTTGCAAACTTGTTAAGTAATGTTCTTGTTTTTCCAGGGTGATACTGTTCTAAAGTCTTGCCAAAGTTTGATATTTGATCAATAATTCCAATATTTTCTGGATCTAAAAAGATTGAGGATGTGGAAGGTTCGTTGGCATAAGGGTTAAAAGGGCTAAAAAAAGAGGAAACAAAACTAGATAGCACTGTAGGAAAGGATATCTTCCCTACAGGCAGGCTAAATATTCTCTCATAATAATTAGGACAAGAAGCAAATAATGGTTTAATGGGCATAATAAATTCTCATTTTAATATCTTATTTTATCATACATTTGTTTATTTTTTTTAAAAAAAACCCTTATTTATTAATTTATGATCAAATGAACTATTTTCTTGCTTTATAAGGTCTTGTAAGTGCATTAAATACAGTAAGAAAGGGGTTTTTTTGCTGAAATTTATAAAGCCCGGATGATATGCTTACAAAATATTTTTTATAAAAAATGATGGGACTCATGAAAAAAAAACAATGGATTATTGGTATTGCTTGCGGATCGTTGACTTATGCTTCCACTATCTCCGCAGAATCTAATTTAGACTTTTATGGTGAATATATCTATTTGAAACGCAATGATATAGAGAAAACAACGCTTGTTAGAAACACAACTAATCAGACAAGTGCTTTATCGAATATACGCAATTTCGATTTTAAATCGGGCTACCGCATAGGGGTTATTTATACAGCTGATTGTACCAATAGCGTGGAATTTAACTACTTACATGTTAACTCTTGGGGCTTTAATAAATCAGTTTCTGGTAACCAAAACCTGCTTATTCCTTTAAAGGAAAATGCTGCTAGTTTCCCAGTAGCTGATCTGATTAGAGAAAAATATCGTGTGGCTTTTTGTGCAGGAGAAGCAAATTATTGGTACTATTTAACTCCAAGAGCACAAAACTACTTTTCTTTTGCCACCTTATTTGGTTTTCATTACTTTCGTCTTGAAGAAAAATTAAAGCTTTTATCGATTACCAGCACTACCCCAAACTCGAACCTTTATTTTGTAAATATGCGCAATGATATGTTTGGGCTGCAACTGGGTTGTCTTTTGCAATCTAATCCAACAGATATCACTTATTGGAATATAGCTGCTAAAGCAGGTGGCATGGCGAACAATTTAAGATTGGAAAAGTCTCTACAAAGCAAGAAAGAGCGAGTAAGAGCAGGACTTTTTACTGAAGTGTCTGCGCAAGCAGGTTGGACTCCAGCTTCATGGATAAAGTTTTATGTGGGATATCAAATGGTCTTTTTATATGGTATTGGAACAGCGCCAGAGCAGATATCTCAGAGAAGAAGTTGCATACATCATGACAGTAAGACAATCTTTCAAGCTGTATTTGGTGGAATGGCTTTTACTTTTTAGGTAAAAGCCGGAGATTAATTTCTAGCACAACAGAAATTCCTTAAGGCTGCTACTTTCCAGTTCTGACCTGGTTCAGACTCTGCAGTTCCAAAAGATCCCCGGCAAGAAACATCGTAGCATTAAGTTGAAATTCCAATCAACTTTAAAGGTATTATATGTTAGAAAAAAAAGAACTTATCCTATTATATTTTTCATGGATGGTATAAGTAATTAGACGCTTTCCTAGATATTTCTTCTGTAGATCGGAGCCTTTTTTGGAGAAAAATTTAATATGCTCAAGAGTATTAAAAAAAGACTTTTCAAACACTGAATTCATTGAATTTTTCTCATCAATTCTGCTAAGATTCCTGATCAGGTGTAACCTACATCAAGCTTTTTAACACAAAATGAAAAAAGTATCCTCATAGCCCTTCATTGCCATGAACAAGATAAGAGGCTATGCGATAGGGCATAAAACTATCCTACTTTTAGATAAGAATACGATAAGACGTTACTCTAAAACCTAATCAGAGAGCAGAACAGAAGTTTTACAGAGTTTCAACTATATAGGGAAGGCTTGCTCAGATGATTTTAGAAAAATATCCGTCAATCGCATCTCATGAATAAACCCTATTTAAATTTTAATTATTTTACAGATTGCCTATTGTTTAAATAAGATTTCTATTGAATAAGGTTTAGGCATATCACTAATCTTCATATAGTTTTAATGCAGAAAAATACACAGATTTATCAATAAAAAGGTTAAAGCATTACATCAGTTTCTAAAGCTCCTCTAAGCGCATAGTCTTCTCCTTTGAGAAATAGCGCAATTGCTCTTCATCTTGGAAATTTTTAGAGTCTTTCCACATGTTCTAATTTGGTATTAGGGAAAAAATGACTTAAAATCTCAGGGGTTTTTTTTGCGTTTTTTGCCATACAAATCGCACTAAATAGGCATAATCCAACGCCATGTCCTTTTCCATAACCTGTAAAGCGTACTATTTTTTCATCTACATCAATGGTAAAATCGTTACTTTTGAGTTTTGCACCTAATTTTTTCTGTAGAGTAAAGAAGTCCATTTGTTTTAGCTCACCGCGATCTTTATAACGAATAGCGTAAACCTTATGCGAGTCTGGATCTTGATAAAGATCTAATGCTTGTATGTTTTTAGCCTCTAGTAGATGAGCTAATTGTTGTTTTGAGATGGTAAAAGACCAATTATGATCTTCTCTTTGTGCGGATGCAATAGGCGAATCGACTCCTGAAGGAGCTGTGACGTTTTTACGAAAAATGCTAGAGAATGAAGCCGTTTTTCCTCCGCTATCTTCAGTCCAAGAGGCTTCAAATGGGGCAGATTGATAGGTAAGAATCATGTTACGTGTGCGAAAGATACAAGCTGAAATATGAGGGTTTTGACAAGCGAGGGAGCTACCTTGGTAATCAATTTCTGAGCTAGTAACATGCCAGTGCAAACAAGAATCTTTATTTGCTAAATAATAAGCTTTAGTTCGTGCAATAATGGCTAGGGCATCCATAACCTCTTCATCTACTTCAGAGAAAGTTTGAAGAGAAAGAACAGATCTTAGGTAATTTTCAATGTCAATCTCATTAATAATATGAAGCTTGCCTTTGATATCGTATATTTCTACACAGCCTTTGTATTCAATCCCATTAACCAAAATGCTGCTTTTGAAATCTGCAGGAACCAGACGAATTTGAGAAATCCCAGGAAAGAGCTCACTCCATTTTAGTCCTGCTTCTTGAGAGAGAATGGGTTGTTTTTTGGAGTAAATGCCACTTGCAAGTAGGAAATCATTTTCAGGGTTATAAACGAAATAACGACCTTTAGCCTCTAAAAAAGCTTGGGAAAGATCTTTGTGGAGTAAGATTTTAATCGTTTGAGGTTTGTATTTCTTAGAGATATCACTTAGGGTCTGTGTGTTTACAGACGCTTCTCCACTATGACATAAGTTATGTGCAATCAATGAGAGTGTTACAAAAGCAAGCAGTAGCTTCATACAAGATCTCCATCAAGTTTTAAAAGGGATTTTAAGATGTTCATAAGCTAATAAGGTAGCTTCCCGACCTCTCGGCGTACGTTTTAAAAATCCTTGAGTAATTAAATAAGGCTCATATACTTCTTCTAAGGTATGAATTTCTTCAGAAAGAGCTGCAGCTATTGTACTAATGCCAACAGGCCCTCCTTGATAGTAATCAATTAAAGTAGACAAGATTTTTTTATCCATCTCATCTAAACCTAGTTCGTCGATTTCTAACATATTTAATGCTTCATTTGCAAGAGGCTCATCAATTTTGCTGAAACCTTTAATTTGTGCAAAATCACGGACCCATTTTAAGAGGTTATTGGCAATTCTAGGAGTTCCTCTTGCACGCCTTGCAATGGATAGACAAGCTTCTTTTGTAAGAGATATTCCTAAAATTTGTCCTGTACGCATAATAATTTTCTCTAAGATTGTAAAACAATAATAATTTAGTCTGAAATTTAGAGTAAAGCGAGAGCGCATAGGACTGCTTAAAAGCCCTACACGGGTAGTGGCTCCTACTAGGGTAAAGCGATTAAGTTTTACTTGAACGCTGCGAGCGGATGGACCAGAATCGATCATTAAATCCAGAAAAAAATCCTCCATAGCAGCGTAGAGATACTCTTCAATGGCTCTATTTAAACGATGAATTTCATCAATAAATAAAATATTGCCTTCTTTTAGATTAGTTAAAATGCCTGCCAAATCACCTGCTTTTTCAATAGAAGGGCCTGAAGTAAGAACAAGATTTGTTTGCATAGCTTTGGATAAAATAGTTCCTAAAGTGGTTTTACCTAGACCAGGAGGACCATGGAAAAGACAGTGCCCAAGTGGTTCTTTTCTTTGCTTAGCTGCTAAAATAGATACCTCTAGACGTTTAACAACGCTTTCTTGTCCTACAAATTCCGATAAGGTTTGCGGTCTTAATGGAATTTCAGCAAAATCATCTTTTTTATTCCAAGATGAATGGGTAAAGCTATCGGGCATAATTTGAACCTGTGATCAGTAACTAATGAAAACTCTAGCAAGAAATCGAATTCACACGCTATACCTATCTCTTTTAAGAAGTGTAAATTTATTAGTCTATAAACCAAAATATTAAGGAGAAAAATCAATATGACTCTACAATCAGATCGTTGGATTCGTTACATGGCAGAAGAACATGAAATGATCGATCCTTTTGTAAAAGAGCAGGTGCGCTATGTAGAAGGAAAAAAAGTGATTAGTTTTGGGCTTTCAAGTTATGGCTATGATTTAAGGGTAGCTAGGCAATTTAAAATTTTTACAAATACTCATAACTGTAGCATAGATCCAAAGAACTTTAGTGAAGATGCTTTTGTCTGTAGAGAAGTGGAAGAATGTATGATTCCTCCCAATTCTTTTGCGCTTGCTCGTAGTGTAGAAAAATTTCGGATTCCAAGAAATGTGCTTGCGGTTTGTGTAGGTAAGTCTACTTATGCGCGCTGTGGGATTATTGTGAATGTAACACCTTTTGAACCTGAATGGGAAGGGTATGTAACTTTAGAGATTTCTAACACTACACCTCTCCCGGCTAAAATCTATGCAAATGAAGGATTAGCGCAAGTTTTATTTTATCAAAGCTCAGAAGAGTGTTTAGTCTCTTATAGAGATCGGGATGGGAAATATATGAAACAGAAAGGGATTACTTTGCCCGTGGCTTAAAGTAGAAAAAAAAGAACAGATACTCTAAGTATTAAATTTTAGAGGGCTTTTGCTATTTATATGCGATCATTTAAGCGAATTAAGAATACAAACAATAAATCCACTCTTAGAAAAAATGCTTTTTTTCAATATGGATGGGTATTATTGTGTATGCTGTGTTGTTGCTTTATGTATTTACGTGCCATGAAAAAAAAAAAGCAGGTATTAGAGGTGCTTAAATGTCAATTATATGCTCTTCAATCTGAAAAACAATTTTTACTGGAAGAAAAAGAAGATTTACAGCTACAAATTAACTCTCAAAAAGACCCGGCATGGATTGAGTTAACCTTGATGAAGGGCTTAGGACTAGTTCCTGAAGGGCAATTAAAAGTCTATTTTACAAAAGATGAGTGATTCTTTGAGATTAGCCTTTGCTGTTTTTCTATTGGTTTTACTTCTTCTCTCTTCTGCTTTTTTTTCCTGTTCAGAAGTGGCCTTATTTTCTTTATCTTCTATGAAGGTTAAGGTCTTTAGAGCAGATATAGATAGACGCAAACAATTAGTTGCTCACCTGCTTTCTTCCCCCCGTGATTTAATCATTACGATTCTAGTATTGAATGTAATTACCAATATTTTATTTCAGAATGTCCTATCTAGTCTATTTGGCGCTTTTTCTGCATGGATTTTGCATATCGGCTTGCCTCTTGTATTGACTTTAGTATTTGGTGAAATGATTCCTAAATCAATCGGTCTTGCTAATAATGATGTGATTTCCTATCGCGTAGCTCCTTATATCTATCGATTACAAAACTTTTTTTTCCCTGTTAGAAAAGTTTTAGTAGCCATTACGCAATTTTTAATGAGATTATTGTTTTTTTTCTTGAAAAAAGAGCCTGATATCTCAGTTGATGAATTAGAATATGCTTTAAAGGCATCTCGTCAATTAGGAGTGCTAAATGAAGAAGAAGCAGAACTTATACAAGGTTATTTACAATTAAGTGAATCGCAGGTTAAAGAATTAATGAGACCAAGGTCTGATATCTTATTTTTTGATTTAGAAGAGCCGTTGGCAAAGCTTGTGCGTATGTTTGTAGACCAGCAATGTTCGCGAGTTCCTATTTGTCAAAAGAATCTCGATTCTGTAGTTGGCATTATGACGAGCCAAATCTATTTTCTACATAAGGAAAAACTACATCAACCAAAAGATATGATAGCTATCTTACAAAAACCTTTTTTTGTTCCTGAAATGACTTCAGCTCCTGTACTTTTAAGGCAAATGCTTGATAGACAAGAACTTTTAGCTTTAGTAGTTGATGAGTATGGATCTGTATCGGGTTTAATTGCTTTAGAAGATTTAGTAGAAACAGTTGTTGGAGAGATTGCGGATGCACGAGATGAAAAAGCTGATTATACTTCATCTGGTAAAGGGATTATTATTGCAAGCGGTAAACTAGAGCTCTCTGAATTTGAAAAGATCTTTGGGATAGCTCTGCCGAGTATGAATAATATGATTACTTTAGGGGGCTGGTTAACAGAGCAAATAGGAGACATCCCTAAAGCGGGATTTAAACACACGGCCCATGGTTTTTTATTTCATGTATTAGCCTCAGATAATAAACGTGTACGTCGTATATATATAAGACAGTTAAAGGGATCTTCTTCAAAAGGACGCTCTTGATGCACTCTTGGAAAGCTTTTCTCTTTCTTACACTTCTTTGTTTGGTTGTACAAGGTTTTTTTTCTATGACAGAAATGGCTTGTGTTTCCTTTAATAAAGTACGCTTGCAGTACTATGTTAGTAAGAAGAAAAAAAGTGCTCTTTGGTTAAATTATTTGCTAAATCATCCGGCTCTTTTATTTGGAGCAACGCTTATTGGAGTAAATACCTCTTTATTTTTTGGTTCAGAGTGCTCACGTCATTTTTATGATGCTATTGGTTTAAGTCCTGATTTTGCTCCTCTATCACAGATCATTCTTGTCCTAATTTTTGCAGAGATTACTCCCATGTCTTTAGGTAGGCGTTATGCAGAGCATATGGTATTATTTGGAGTGCCTTTTTTATACTTTTTCTCTTTATTATTGCGCCCTATCATCTTTATTTTAGATCTACTGTGTAGATGGATTAATTATTTAATTGGGAATCCGATCTCTTCCACAGCTTATCTTTCTCGTGAAGAGCTACAAAATGCTATTGAAGAAAGAGAAAGCCCTTCTGATCATTCTAATAGACAAGAGTTAAATACGATTGTAGCAAATATTTTTTCTTTAAAAGCAAAAATAGCTAAAGATATCACCCAACCCTTAACGCAGATACCTCTTGTTCCAGCATTTTGTACGGTAAAAGAACTGCGTCGCTTTATAGAAGGCAAACAAATAGTATTTGTTCCCATTTATCACCGTCATCCTCAAAATATTATTGCGGTGGCTTACTTAAGAGATTTGCTTCGCATTCCGGAGAATAAACGGATAAAAGAATATGCAAGATCTCCTTGGTTTATTGCCCAAACAACATCAATTTTAGATATTTTAAAACAATTTCGTCATAATAACCAGAGCTTAGCTATTGTATTAGATCGCAAAGGTCTAGCCAGAGGGGTTTTAACTTTAGATGCAATTGTACATGAAATCTTTGGAAAATCTTCTATGTGGGAATCTTTTTCAGATATTTTGCCTAATGCTTTTCATGTGGTTTTAGATCGTAGTTTTCCTGCTCAAATGCGTCTTGATGAATTTAATAAGCAATTTGGCGTGCACCTTTCCTATCAGAATGCAGAAACTTTAGGAGAAGTAGTATTGAAAGTATTAAATCATAATCCTTCGCAAGGGGATAGTGTACGGATTGATCGCTTTGAATTGATTGTAGAAGAGATTTCCTTCTTGGCTATTAAAACCGTATTGGTAAAAACCATTTCTTAAGAACGAAGATCTTTAATTGTTTTAGCAATAAGTGAACTTGCTGATTTGATCTCTTCTTCTGTAGTCATGCGAGATAAGGAAATCCGAATAGAAGATCGAGCAAATGGGTGGGAAATACCCATATTTAGAAGAATGCGAGAAGGTTCTAAGGCTCCAGATGAACAAGCAGAGCCATGACTTACTGCAACACCCTTCATATCCAGAGCAATAATCAAATCTTCTCCTTGAATGCCAGGAAAGCAAAGATTGCTTGTATTGCAGATTCTTTTCCCAAAACCATTAATAATGACAGGAGCTGCTTGTTCTATAAGGTAGGCTTCTAAGCGATTTCTTAGCTCAGTCATTTTTTCTGTAGCAGAGGGTAAATGCTCGTATAAGCACTCTACTGCAGCTGCCATTGCCGCAATACCACTTAAGTTTTGTGTACCGGAGCGACGATTAAATTCTTGGTTTCCTCCTGTAATAAAAGGGTATAGATCTAATTCTGGGCGTACAAAAACACAACCTATTCCCTTAGGCGCATGTAATTTGTGTCCGGAAAAACCCATAGCTGAAACACCTCTAGGAATAGAAAAGGTTTCTTTTCCCAGAAGAGCAACCGCATCAACTATGAAAGCAATGTCATTTTTTTTTGCTATTTGAGCAATCGCATCTATATCAGTTTTTACTCCTGTTTCACTATTTACAGCTGAGAGGATAATCATGCGTGTTGAAGGAAGGATTGCTTTTTTAATTTGGTCTGGCTGGATACTACCATGTAGTCCAGCTTGCAAAAAAGACACATGAGTGCCTCTTTTTTGCAGCATAGTCAAATCTTTATAAATACACGAGTGTTCTACGTCAGAAGTGATAACGTGTGTATTTAGCTTATTTTCTAACATGCCGTGGGTTAAAAGATTCATGGATTCTGTGCCGCCTGACGTAAATATAATCTGGTCGGATGGAACAGCGAGATAAGAGGCAATGATATCTCTATAGTCTTCTAATCTTTTTTTAGCTGCTTGCCCAAAGCAATGAATAGAAGAAGGGTTTCCTACAGGTTCTGTATGCTCTTTGATGAGGGCTTCTAAAGATTCTTGTGCAAGTGGAGTAGTTGCATTATTATCTAGGTAAATAGCGGTATTAATCATAGAATGTTTACTAACAATAAAGTAATATTGTCATGTCCTCCATTTTTTAAAGCTTTTTGCAATAACTGATTTCCTTTTATCTCTAAAGAGCAGGGAAGCTTTAAGATACTATGCATAGCTTCATCATTGACTAAATTAGAAAGGCCATCACTACATAAAAGATAGGTATCACCTGGTTGTACGCTATAACTTCCTACATCTGGTTCTACTTCCGCATGTGTGCCAATGGCACGTGTAATCACATTGCGAAATAATAAAGGACGAGTTTGTTTAGAGCCATCAGATGGTTGTCCCCATTGAATATGACGAATTTTATGATCTTTGGTTAATTGTTCGATACGATTACGTATGCGATACAACCGACTATCTCCTACGTGAGCATAGACCAAGTAATCATCAAATAACATAAAACAGCAAAGAGTGGTTCCCATCCCTTTATACTCTTTAACTTGCTTTGCTTTTTGTAATACTGTTTTATTAGCTTGGTAAACAGCTTTTTTTATATGCTTTAAAAGCTCTTGGATAGATTCTATACCAGGTAGTTGTTCAATGGATGAGCAAATACTCTCCACTGCAGTATATGAGGCTATTTCGCCTGCATTATGACCACCCATTCCATCTGCTAAAGCATAAAAACGCTTTTCTGGAATTTCTTTCCATGCATCTTCATTATTGGCGCGTGAAAGTCCTATATCAGAAATACCAAAGCTATGGACATCACGGCGAGTAGCTGCCATTTTTTCTCGATCCTCTCTTTGTTTTCTGGTACATATCATACTTTATTCCTTTATATCGATAATATTTTTTTTATTCTATGGGAGACAGAAGAATACGAGCCACACTTACTATATTTAAAGTCATATGTAGACTAATCGATGCAAATAAAGAACCTTGACGCTCATAGATAAACCCTAGGAAAAGAGCAAATACAAATAAAGAGAATAGCAAAGAAATATTACCAATCCCTTGGCTAAATGAGAAATGAAATGCAGAAAAACAAATAGAAGAAAAGACAATTGCCAAGCTTTTTTTCATATATCTTTTTAAATAAGACTGCAAACATCCTCGAAAAAGCAGCTCTTCAATAATGGGTGCGGCAAGTGCTATCATGATCAAAGCGGGTATAAGTTGAGAAGGTGAGTAGATAGATTTTTTAAGGTAGCGGACAGCAACTTGTTCATAGGTTTCTAAGTGAAAAAAAAGATAAAGTATAAAATCAAATAGCTGACCTACCGCAATAACAATAGGAAAACTAATGACCCATGTTAATATGCCCATTCCTATATCTTGCGCTAAAAATTGGTTGCAGCTTGGCTTTTTCCAAATATGCTTCCAAATAGTTTTATTTTGGCTAGATAAAACAGCTCGAATTAAGAAGAAGGTAGTCGTTATTACAAAAAGTTGTAGCCAACTTAATATAAACACAGGAAAAGGGGCTTTTGGCACTATTAGTGGGTAGATAAGCTTAGATAAAGCAATTAAAATAGGTAGACCTAAAAGGGTCATGCATAAATAGATGGCAAAAACGCTTAAAAGCTGAGCTAAAGAAAAAGGAACTTTTATATAAGATCGGTCATGAAAAAATCCACGTGACTTAGCAATAAATAGGGTAAATAACCCAATAGTTCCAAATAACAGGATTGCTGTTAAATAGTCGCCGCTTATGGAAGAAGTTAACATCAAGAGCCCTTTTTAATCATTATGAGCTGCTAAAAGAACATAATCTTCAAGACGATTACAGATGTGTTTGATAAATTGTGCATGGGCAAGACCCATTGGAGAAATTGTAAACATTTCATGACCCCATTTTTCTTGTTGAAAGTTACTACGTGTAAAGGGTCTAGGAATGAAATGAGATTCATGCACTAGCTCCTGCAAAACCACTTTAGGCTCATCTTTTCGCAAATCAAAAACGCGCACACGCATGGTCATTAAAAGTTCAGCGGAGCACTTTTTAGAATCAATAGTTTTTTTATCATCTTGTCTTGCTACTTCGTTATGTTCTACAAGTTCAAGAAATACTACAAACTCATGATGGGAAAATACCTTTTTAAGCCAGCTCATATCTTGCCCAAAAGGGTTTTGGCTTAAAACGAGAGTTTTATCAAGATCTATTAAGGAAAGATGATTTTTTTGCCTAAGTTGGTGTTTAATACAATAAGTGAATTCATTAGATAAGCTCCAATTCATGTCTTCTTTTGTACTATCAATGACAGGAGCAATGACAACAACAGGCTTTAAGACTGTTTGTATTTGTTGCTTATGGTCTTCTTGAGAAATTAGGTTTAAATTACAACCTGTAACAAGTGCTAAAGCAAGAAAAAGTGCTCGCGGCATAATAGATATCTCCAAAAAACTTCTTAAAAAAACTAACATAGCAAATTTCTTTGCTTTTTAGAAAGCACTACTCCAGATTTTTAACATCTTCTTTTTTTTTTATCATTTTTACTTGTAAGCTAAAAAAAGCATCTATTAACACGTTAAGATGCAATCTATTATATGTCATTGAAATTAATAAATAAAATCATTTATTAAATTAAACTTAATAAATGAATCTTTTTATCTATTTAATAATTATTGTTTTAATAAATCTTAATATTTGTTTGGTAAAATGGAAGGAGAATTAATTATAGAGTATAAAGCTATGGCTATCCCAAAGGATATTTTTGTAAAAAACCCAGCTCTTTTACTAAAAGACGAATCGCAAGTCTTTGATGCTTTAAGCTATCTAAAAGTCTTTGCAAATGCAATATCTTCTAAAGAAGCTAAAATAGCTCCAAGTAAGCTGGAAAAAGTTGTAGACGTAGTTAATACACAAGCTCGAATCGTAGGATATAGCACATTTACTGGGTATTTATGCACATCTTTAGCCAAAGAAATTACAAGATCTTCTTCTCTACGACCGGTTGTTCTAAATGATACAAATACATTGATATTTGGAGCTTTATATGGTTTAGCTTCTATTCAAAATAGTTATCAATTAGCAGATCGGAAGAGCACA
>JAUPVT010000056.1 GCA_030916885.1 Chlamydiota bacterium | reverse complement strand
GTATGTGAACAACAGTTAGGACAAGAGATATTCATTTATGGCTCCCATGATTTTAGAGCATAATACATCCTTTATCCATAAAATTAAAACTTAGATAATCACTACCTGTTTAGGACTACCCTATTTCTTCTTTCTGTATAATTAGTAGAGGGATATTTTTCAAAGTTTATACTAGTAGATAAGGAGGCCACAAAGCTCCTTTAAATGTTTTAATTTCTTTATTTTTATTCTTAAAAAAATTACATGTAAGTTAAAGAGAGGTATAAATGAAAAAAATATTAACTCTTATTCTATTTTCTACTTTTATTTATGCTGCTGAAACAAAAGATGTCTCGGTTTTAATTTTAGGAGGAGGTCCAGCTGGTTTAACAGCTGCTATTTACTGTGGACGTGCTGGTATTAAACCAGTTGTCATTACAGGAGATAGCGTAGGGGGGATGATTACGCAATCTCCTAGAGTAGAAAATTGGCCAGGCAAAGATGTCATTTCAGGAATTGAACTAGGTAAAGATTTGGAAAATCAGGCACGTCTAAATGGAGCTCAATTGCTTAGAGAAGAAGTAATAGATGTTTTACTCTCACAAGATCTTTCTCAAAAAGCACATCAGATAACAACTCGTTCTTTAATCACTCAAGAAGAGATGATATACTACACCCCTATTGTAGTTGTTGCTTTAGGAGCAACGCCTAATAAATTGCATATTCCTGGAGAGCAAAGTTATTGGTCTAAAGGGGTATATAGCTGCGCAGTATGTGATGGAGGATTTTACAAGGATAAAATCGTAGCAGTGGTAGGAGGAGGAGATGGAGCTTTAACAGAGGCGCAATATCTGGCAAATCTTGCTAAAAAAGTTTATATTATAGTGCGTGGAAGGAATTTTCGAACTGTAGAGAAACAAAGAGAGAAACAAGTAGCATCTTTACCAAATATAAAAATTCTCTATCAAACTATAGTAAAAGAGATAAAAGGGGAAAAAGATAGAGTAAGTCATCTTATTTTATCTGATCAAAAGCACAAAGGAAAAAGAGTTGATCCTCTACCAGTAGATGCTTTATTTTTAGCTATTGGGTCTGTGCCAAATACAAAGTTATTTGCCAATCAATTAGAACTGGATTCAGGGTATATTAGATTAAAGGAGTACCAAAAAACCTCTATTAAAGGGGTGTATGCTGCAGGAGAGGTAGCAGACCCTGAATTTAAGCAGGCAATTTGTGCAGCAGCGGATGGCGCTAAAGCAGCCATGCAATTACAAAAAGAAATCAATAAACCATGTAAACCTTGTGAGCTTCTGCAAAACAAATTAAAAAAGGAAATGTAAATGAAAAGTATTATAATTATTTTAAGTGGTTTGTTTATAGTTTGCTCTTCGCCGATTTATTCTTCAGATAAACCTAAAACTAATATTCCTTTGGAGGTTTCTTCTTTAAAGCAATTAGATAGACTTTTAGGAAGTCAAAAAATAGTTTTTATTGATTTTTATAAGGATTCTTGTCCTCCTTGCGAGCAATTCAAGCCCTTATATGAAAGTTGGGTTCGTCTATTTGATAAACAAATTATCTTTATTAAGATCAATGCAAGTAATCCAAAAACAGATGAGTTATGTAAAAAGTTTAAGATAACCAGCTTGCCCACTTTGATTGTTTTAGATAGTCAAGGGGAGGAGATTGCTAAGCACATAGGGATGGAGGAAATCAAAAAGATAAATATAAAGAAGTTTTTAGTTTACGTGGAGGATTAAGGCTTCAAATAAGTCGATAGGCGGTTTTCCCACCCGGGTAGCCAGCGCGATTCATCTCTAGGTGCATTAACTACTCGGTTTCCCAATAACAAATTAGCTGCTTTCACAAAATCTTGGACCGGATTAGTTGGTTGATTTGGCATATTTTGTATCACTTGCTTTAACCCCCACCCTTGATTTGCGTATTGCTCTTTGAGAGTAGTTCCTTCTCCTTTGAAATTAATATAATCTATTATGGCGTATTTCCCATTGGAGGTTTGGGCAAGTAGGCGTATTTTTTTGATAAAAGATTTTTTTTCTTTAAGGGGAAGAGAGAAAAGAATATTTGCAATAGCTTTTTGTGAGCGCTGTGCAATAAAGAGCATTTGTAATTCAATGGTCTGAATGAGTAGTTTTTTTAAACTTTGCTTGCGTGGATCTTGGGTTTGATCAAATTCTTGTTTAGAATACCAAGGGCAATCTGTTTCTTTTTCAAGCCAAGAAGGAATAAAAACGCGATGTTTTTGTAAGAATAGAAGAAAGTCAGGAAATGTATCTGCAAATTGCTTTTGTCTACCTTTTGGATACCAGATAAAATGTCCGATTCCTAAAGAGAGAAAATCTTCACCCTGATTCCAGCTTAGCAATTTATGCGTATTAGCCCCACATTCATTTTGCCAAATTTTTTGACCGATGGTATATGCTTCCTTTTTGGAAAGACTAAAATAGGAAGTATGGGAGGTATTTATTTCGCCATCACAACTCATTACAAGAGACAGAAGAAGTAGTAATCTTAAAAACATAAAATTTATTTGTAAATGTTAAGGGAGATGATACCACTTGCAAAAGCTGGTATATTGCGACCTGCTAGAGTAAACCAGCAACCAGCAATAATTCCTACGTTGTGATTGAAATTATACTCAAGCGCAGGTGCGATGCTTATTTGCTCTTTTGAAACAGCATCTATTAAATGGGGAATGCCATTCAAATGACCTCTTTCTGCTTTAAAACGTATTTTATTAGTGTGTATATATTCTAAATCACAAGCTAAAACAAAGCGTTGGGTCAAGGACCATTCTAGCCCCAGTAGAGAAATAAAAAATTGTCCGGGAAAAACTTTGCCTTTTGTATGAGGTCCTCCTCCATAGGAATTTAATCCTTTTACGTGAACTGGAGTAGGAAAATCGTAGCTTAAGCTAAGACGAGTTGCTAGAAATTGAGAACATCCCATTTGAAATGTTCGTCCAATAACTAAAGCAATCCCCGGAAAATAACCTCCTAATCCTCCTGCATCTAAACCTTGTTTATCCAAGTTTAAGTGTTGATATTTTCCTGTAGGCAAGGTAGCAAGCAGCCTTAGTTTAATTGCAGGTCCAGAAGGACCTGCTTTGTATAATTGAAAACCAAGGGATATGGGGATATCACCAAAAGACCAAGTATGGATACCTTTTTGATGCTTATACAATACTAGAGGATTGAACTGAAAGTCACAAATTTTTGACAAACCAAATTGGACATCTAATACAAAGGAACCAATAAATAAGTGGGGCATAGAATGGTTTTCCCAATGGGCATTGTAATGTCCATAGGTATTTGTAAAGAATAAATAGGATTGTATGTTGTAGTGGCCTTTAGGAACAACATTTGGAGTTGGTGTAAGCAAGGGCCCTGTAAACCAAGGCTCATTAGAAGCGATGTAAGGCATATCAGTGGGGCTTGCCAACCCGATCAAAGGAGAACATAAAATAATAAGCCGTATTAGATATTTTTTAAAAATATTCATGTTCTAGTTTAGTTCCTTTCTATTAAGCCAATTTTTGTTAAATACTCGATATTGCTTTGTACAAATTTAGGATAGGTTTGATCAATAGGTACAAGTAGATTTTTTTGCAGCACATCTTGCCAGTTATACTTTTGCACTTCTCGAAAATGAGAAAAACTCTTCCATTTTTGATTTACTTGATTATTTCCACCCATTGAACTAAAATGCCATCCATTTTTCAAAAAAGTAAACAGTTCTTTATTATTTTCTGTTTGATTAGGTGCTAGTACCTGATTTCTGATTTTTTGAGGGGAACTTTGGGCGAGTTGTTTATAGTAAAGAGCTACAAGGCCTGCCCATTGAGATATATTTGGGTCTTTGCGATTGAGAAAATAACGATAGAGTTGATGGTAAAATCCTATAGGAGAGTGAATAGCTAATTCTTCTTTAAGAAGCTCTATTTGGTTGCCAGAAATGTATTCATCTACATTAGATAGTAAAATAATATCATTCGGAGCGCAGTTTTCAAGACCTTGGATTAACTGATCCCGTTGAAAATGCTCTCTAACCCAAGGATTATCTGTGGATAAGGTTTCATTCAATTTAATATGAATGATTTTATCGATAAATCTTTTGTATTTTTCTTTGGATTCTTCAAAATAGAAAGGTTTTTTTAAACCGCTAAAGGTTTCAGAAGCTTCCAACAAAACAAAGTGGTCTACATGTTCATATAGCTCTTCTAAGCGAATTTCTAGTATTTCAAATTCATTGAAGAACAGAAAGCAGTCATATATTTTTGTATAAGCACTTGAAAAAGTCAGGTGCATTAAGATAAAAAATGATATCATCGATTTATACATACACAATTCCAATATGAAAATAGAAACTTTAACTCTACCGGGTGTTAACTTAATTAAGCCACAGAGATTTTTTGATCAAAGAGGTTTTTTTTCAGAAACATTTCATAAGCAACGCTATAGAGAAAAAGGAATTCATTGTGAATTTGTCCAGGATAATCATTCTTTTTCTCAGTATAGGACCTTAAGAGGAATGCACTTTCAGAGATCACCTGGTCAAGCAAAACTGATTTGGGTGATACAAGGCGTTATTTTTGATGTAGTGGTGGACATTTGTTCTACGCGTTCTACTTTTGGCAAATGGATAGGGGCTTATTTGGACGCAAAAAAAGGGGAACAGTTATTTATTCCTACAGGATATGCACATGGATTTTGTGTAATCAGTGAAACCGCTCATGTTTGTTATAAAGTGAGTAGTTCTTTTGACCCATTAGAGGAAAAGGGATTTCGTTATGACGATCCTGATGTAGGAATTAAATGGCCTCTTTCTTCAGTTATTTTATCTGAGAGGGACCGCAATCAACCATTTTTACGGCAAATAATATGAAGATTTGGATTCTAGGTAGCAAAGGAATGTTAGCTAATGTATGTGCAAAAATATGCATCCAAAGGAACTTGCAGTTTGTTGCTGATGACAGATCTTTAGCTGATATCACAAATTATGAGCAGTTACTACAAAGAGCTAGATTGATACAACCCACACATATCATTAATTGCGCGGCTTATACCAATGTAGATCAAGCAGAAAAAAAACCAGAGTTAGCTTTTTTGGTAAATGCAACAGGAGCTTCTTTCGTAGCAAAAATAGCAAAGCTAATGGATGCGTACTTCATTCATATTTCAACAGATTATGTATTTTCAGGAGATCAGAAAATTCCTTATTGTGAAGAAGATAAACCTTGTCCTCTAAATGTGTATGGTGCAAGTAAACTAGAAGGAGAAAATCTGGTATTAGATATTCACCCTAAAACATGTGTTCTTCGTACTTCTTGGGTTTTTGGTGCAGGAGGGAAAAATTTCATCAGTTCTTTATTTTCCCTATTACAAAAGCAAAAAGAGGTTTATGTAATCCAAGACCAATGGGGATGTCTTACCTATTGTTATGATCTAGCTTCTATTATTTTGGAACTTATGCAGGAGAGAGGGATTTATCATTTTGTAAATCAAGGTATTTGTTCTCGTTTTGATATAGCAAAAGAGCTTTTTGAGAAGCTGGAAGATCGAATCTTTTGTAAGAGAGTCATTCCTATTTCATCTACTAGTTATGTAAGTACGGTAAAACGCCCAAGATTTAATGTATTAGGAACACAGAAGATTTCTAAAAATCTAAATAACACTCCCAGACATTGGAAAGAAGCATTAGGAGAATTTTTTATAGATGCGATCACGATTTAGATCTTTGTTAGTTACCGGAGGGGCGGGTTTTATTGGCTCTTGTTTTATTCGTTATGGGTTAAGCAAGATTTTTGGAGTTGAAAAGATTGTAAATCTTGATGCGCTGACCTATGCTGGCAATATGCATAATCTAGAGTCGATTCAAAATGATACACGTCATGTATTTGTACAAGCAAATATTTGTGATCAAAGAACAGTAGCACAGCTTTTAAAAGAGCATCAGATTGAAGCAATTGTGCATTTTGCTGCAGAAAGCCATGTCGATAAAAGCATTTTAGGGCCAAGAAAGTTTTTGGAAACCAATGTAGGAGGAACTCTTGCTCTGTTAGATCTTGTGCGCTTATCTCCCCAAACTCACTTTCACCATGTATCCACCGATGAAGTATATGGATCTTTAACCCACCAAGAGGGCTCTTTTAAGGAAACATCTCTTTATAAACCCAATTCTCCTTATGCAGCTTCCAAAGCAGCAGCAGATCACTTTGTGCGTGCGTATGCCAATACGTATAAACTCTCCACCACTGTTTCTCATTGTTCCAATAATTATGGCCCGTATCAACATCCAGAGAAGTTTATTCCAAGAATGATCGCAGGCTGCTTACATAAATCCTTTTTGCCTATATATGGAGAAGGAATAAACATTCGCAATTGGTTATTTGTTGAGGATCACGTTAAGGCTATTTGGACAATTTTAGAGAAAGGAGCTATAGGAGAGTCTTACGCCATAGGTGGCGAATGTGAAAAAACAAATATTGATATACTTTACTCTATCATTGATACTTTTTCTGCATTAAAAAACGAAGATCCTACTGAGCTAAAGCTTCTCATTAAAAAAGTAGCTGATAGACCAGGTCATGATTTGCGTTATTCTATTGATGCTACTAAGATTAAGAAAAAGCTTGGTTGGATGCCTATGTATGGTTTTGAATCTTCTTTAAGAGAGACTATCCGTTGGTATTTAGAGTATCCCAAGAGGTTAGAATGTTAAAAATTATTTGTGTAATACCAGCTAGGTTATATTCTACGCGATTTCCTAAGAAAATCCTTACTTTATTACATAAAAAACCTTTGATCCAATGGGTATGGGAAAAGGCGTGCTCCATCTCTTGTTTTAATCAAGTGGTGATTGCTATAGATGCAGAAGAAACAAGAGAGGTGGTTCAATCCTTCGGCGCTAATTGTATCATGACATCTCAAGAGTGCTCAACAGGAACAGATCGATTAGTCGAAGTTATGCAAAAAGGTATGAAAGCAGATATATGGGTCAATTGGCAAGCAGATGAACCATTTATCAATGAACAAATGATCAGAGATCTTTTACAGTCAACCTCTAATAGCGATATATGGACTCTGAAGAAAAAAATTATAAAGCCTTCTGATATTTTATCGCCCCATATTACAAAAGTTATCTGTAATTATGAAGGATATGCACTTTATTTTTCGCGCAATGCGATTCCTTATTATCGAGATCAAAATCCATTACAACTGTATTATCAACATATTGGACTTTATGCTTTTTCTCAAAAAGCTTTAGAGAAGATCTCCCAATTAGATTCTTGTGGAATTGAAGAAGCAGAGAAATTAGAACAATTGCGTTTTTTGTTTCATAACCTACGTGTTCGTGTAAATGAAACTCTAGAGAGTTCTTTAGGGATCGATCTTCCCGAACATCTTATTCAAGCGGAAAAGTATTTAGAGTTGCTTCCTTATTGACATATTTTTTTGTGTTAAGTAGCTTTCGATATATGTAAAGAATACAAAAGCTTAAGATGAGAATCTTTGTATTGCTCCTTTTTTTGATAACCGATTTAAGAGCAGAAACCCCTCCATGGGGAGCTAATAAACATATCTTGCTTGTTGAGCATGTTCAAAAGCTAGAAAAAGACCTCAAGAAATACCCTTCTTTCCCTTTTCCTATACTAGCGGAAGAAGTATTTAAGCTTTTTCCTAATCAGCGTATTCCCATTTTTGCATATGGAAGTTTATTACACCCTGAATCTGCTCTCAAAACAATTCCTCAAACAACTATTGACACATATCGTCTGGTTGTGGCTTACGGATTTCAACGAGCATTTAACTATAAGGCAACTCCTTCAAAAAAAATCTCACGTAAAAGTGATGTAGCGATGTTAAATTTATTCCAAACCAAATCTTCTAACATAGTAAATGGAGTACTAATATGGGTAACACATGATGACTTAGCAAAACTTATTCAAAGAGAAAAAGGATATCACTTAAAGCCGGTTATCTTAAGTGATTGGAATCAAGATTCTGAAATTTCTCTACCCAATTTTTGGTTCGCTTATGTATTTATTGCACCTTCTGATTCTTCTTATTCTCATCCTAAAATTAACCCTTATCCTCCTTATGCAAATGCAGTTTTATTGGGAGCTAAAAGGTATGGGGATCTCTTTTTCACATTCTGGTTAGAAACTACTTTTTTAGCTGATCTAATCACGCCTTTTTCCGCTTGGATAGAAAATCCACAGATCGATTGCAATCGAGGAAAACCTTCTAAGTAATCCAATGATGAATATTTGAGATAAATGATTAAAAAATCTTTTAAAAAAGTATGGTATTAAATTATAAGTTTCTCTACAGGCATTAGATTTATTGTTTGGCTAGTTTTTCAAATTCAGGATTTGATTTAAAAAAGAGTAAGGAATGTCTATTGATTTAAGCATAAAAGGTACAAATAGCAATTCTAATCAAAGCAATAGCTTATGTACATATATTTCAAATGGTGTATTAAGTACATTTAATAGTATCCATAAAATCCCTACTAACTTGATAAGTGCTTGGAAGAATGGGACAATTTCTCAAAGATGCATGGTAGCAGCTGGTATTATTTACTCTACCGCTGCTACAGTCTATATCATATATCTTGAATCTAGCAATACACACATACCTGTGAATTGGAATACTCATACACCTATTGATTGTGTTTTTGAGATCAAAAATAATAATTCGCTTTTAGATCAAATCTTATTGGAAGATCCAGAGGATTTATCAAGAAATTATAGCTCTCCATTGATGGTGGCTATTCTAAAAAGATGCGAAAATAGATTCCATAAATCAGGAGCTGATGAATCGAGTATAAACGGTGTAATTGGCATGCACGTTTGTTATCCTTTAATAGATAGAGTATGTAAGGCAAGTGAATCTATGCTGAAAATGATGTCTAAACTAGAGAGAATACCAGACGAATTGCAAGAAAACGTAGAACATATAAGACGTAATTTTTTTTGTGAAAGATCTTTAAGTCTTTTATAAAAATATTTTTTTGTAAGATCACATTTAACCCTATTCGAAAAGGCGAGTTTATAAGGTGTTCAAGCAGAAAGAAATGACGCTTTCTTATAGTCTCTTGCTTTAGAGAGTAATTCCAATTCAACCAATAATTGATGTATAACAGTTCTCTTGAGAGCTGCTCATAGTGTCACTAAAATTCCCTCTTATTTGGTTAATGCTTGGGAAGATAGTACAATCTCTCAGAAAATACTTGGAACAACTGCTACAGTCTATATTATATATCTTCAGGGCCACAAGAAAATACAGATTGTGATTGTCTCGAAGAACTCAAAAAGAATGCCTCTGTCCTAGATCAATTTTTTGAACATTTACTTCTATTGGATTACTTGTTAAGAAAGATGAATGTGAGATTCGTTTTTACGAATCGGGTGCACATAAATCAAACCAAAGTGTAACGATTAACATGCAAATTTGTTCCGATCTAACAGAATTCTGCTCAAGGAATAATAGAATGTTGTGTTAACATGTTTAGACCAGATAGATGTATATGATTTTCTTAAAAGTTGCTGAAATGAAAAAAAGAAAATTTTATAAAAACGTTCTTTTTGCGTCAATAAAGTTTATTTTAAATCTTAGGCGGTTTTCTCTTGATCGATGACAAGAGATATTTCTTTAGATAGATAAATGTCTAAATCTAGCCAAACCTTAAACGATGAGAGATTCATCACTCTCAATTATTTGAAAAATAGAATAAAATTATTGGAGTTTTAATCTGATTTTATATGCGTATGTTATTGCTTATTAAATAGGTGTGTTTGTGTTTTTAATAAAGTTAAATATCTCTGAATAGAATTTTTTAGGCTTTTGATTGAGAAAATCTATAGCGTTCAGATAATATAGAAGGAATTTTATAGGAACAATATGTCAACCCAGCAACTTATAGAAGAGCACTCAGAATATAAATTTGGCTTTACGACCTCGATTGAAACAGAAAGCTTTCCAAAAGGGCTATCAGAGGATACGGTTCGCGCTATTTCAGCTAAAAAAGAAGAACCCGCTTTTTTACTAGAATTTCGCTTACAAGCGTTTGTCAAATGGAAGCAAATGAAAGAACCAAAATGGGGAAATTTACGATATACACCAATTGATTATCAAGATATTTCTTACTACTCTGCTCCTAAAAAAAAGCAATCTTTAACTAGTTTAGATGAAGTAGATCCTGAAATTTTAAAAACCTTTGCAAAATTAGGTATTCCTTTAGATGAGCAGAAAAGGCTAGCGAATGTAGCTGTAGATGTTGTTTTTGATTCTGTTTCTTTGGGGACTACTTTTCATAAAGCTTTAGCAGAATCTGGTGTGATTTTATGCTCGATTTCGGAAGCGGTAAAACTTTATCCAGAATTGATAGAAAAGTATCTGGGAAGTGTTGTTCCAATTGGAGATAACTTTTTTTCAGCATTGAATTCAGCTGTGTTTTCAGATGGCTCTTTTGTCTATATTCCTAAAGGTGTGCATTCTCCTATTGAATTATCTACCTATTTTCGAATAAATGATCGAGAAAGTGGGCAATTTGAAAGAACATTAATTCTTGCTGAAGAACGCTCTTATGTAAGTTATTTAGAAGGGTGTACAGCCCCTGCTTTTAATAAAAATCAATTACACGCAGCGGTTGTTGAGCTAGTTGCCATGGATCATGCGGAAATTAAATATTCTACAGTGCAAAATTGGTACTCAGGTGATTCTAAGACAGGACTTGGAGGGATTTATAACTTTGTTACCAAAAGAGGACGATGTCAAGGGGTCAACTCAAAAATTTGTTGGACTCAAGTAGAGGCTGGA
>JAUPVT010000055.1 GCA_030916885.1 Chlamydiota bacterium | reverse complement strand
TTGGTTGTTAACATATGTCGGCTCACTAGATACAGGTTCGCTATATACCGGTTCACTATATAATGCTTGAGTATGCAGTTCATCTATTGTTTCGTATATTGGTTGGTTGTTAACATATGTCAGCACACTAGATACAGGTTCGCTATATAATGCTTGAGTATGCAGTTCATCTATTGTTTCATATATTGGTTGGTTGTTAACATATGTCGGCTCACTAGATACAGGTTCGCTATATACCGGTTCACTATATAATGCTTGAGCATGCAGTTCATCTATTGTTTCATATATTGGTTGGTTGTTAACATATGTCGGCTCACTAGCATTTATTGATGTTTTCTTAAGAAAAATTTTCTGAATCACTTTTTGCTCTTTAGATACATCTTCCTTGCTGCCACAACGTAGAAATTCTTGCTTCAGAATTTGAGAGCTATTCAGATCTTTCAAGCAATTTTCATCTAAACCTGCCATTATTTACTCCTTTTATAGTAAATTTCTAAAATACAATAGATTTTTACCGACACTAACTAAATAAATTAGACTTATTATAATTAATTGTAATTAACAATTATAATAATAATCAAATTAAAAAAATTTTTTTTATTTATTATTAATAATGATCCATCACTATTTTTAATAGAACGTATCTGTTCTTATTTTATCGAAGTGATTTGACGCAAAAACAACTTTTAAGATAAAATGACTCAGCTTTATGTGGCGGTCGTAGCTCAGCTGGTTAGAGCACTGGATTGTGGTTCCAGATGTCGCGGGTTCAAATCCCGTCGATCGCCCAAATTCTTGCCATCTCCTATTCACTTATGTTAAGTTAAATTCGTAGACTAAGGAGATTTTCATGTCTTTATTAGAAGCTTTTTTGTTAGGCCTAATACAAGGGTTAACTGAATTTTTTCCGGTTAGTTCTTCAGCACATCTTGCATTATTTAAGTTGATACTTGGTATTCAAGATACAGAAACCCAAGTCATTTTAAGTCTTTTTTGCCATTTAGGTACTCTGCTGGCTGTGATGATTTTTTTAAAACAAGATATCCTAACCACTTTACGAAGAGATCATAAAAAAGCCTTTTTGCTTTTTTTAGCAATAATTCCGCTTATTCCTTGCTATTTACTGGTTAAACCATTTAAAGATTGGGTTTTTAACCCTAATTTTCTTGGATTTGGCTTAATGTTTACAGGCGTTATTTTACTGATAGGTCATTTTTGGCGTTTAAAAACACCTCTTGAATCTTCTTTTAAAAAACGTACACATGATGCCCTTTATATTGGCTCTTTGCAATCCATTGCTTTAATTCCTGGTGTATCGCGTAGCGCTTCTACTATTTGCTGCGCTCGTGTGTTGGGATGGGAAACAAGTGATGCGGTACGTTTTTCTTTTTTACTATCTATTCCTACTATTATTGGCGGTAACTGTTTAGAGCTTTTACAAATAGCTATACACGATACTGCTAAAGATTTCTGTCTAATGGCTTGTATAGTGGGGTTTATCACTTCTTGTCTAGTTGGGTTGCTTGTGATTCGCTTTGCCTTTTCTATCTTAGAAAAAGGAAATTTTAAACCCTTTGCTTGGTATTGTCTTATTCTTGGCTTTTGCACAGCTATTTATTTAAACTATTAGGAGTTGATAGTGAAAAATACATCTTTTGAAAAAAAACCTAAAGTAGTACATCCAGAAGCAAGAGGGTTGATCTTATTAGCCCTCACTGTAATTGTTTTACTAAGTTTGATCAGTTTTCAATTCGATGCTCCGCATCAGAATTGGCTAGGTCTTATTGGTTGGGGTTTGGGGTTTGGCTTTAACTATCTTTTTGGAATAAGTAGCTATCTTATCGTTGGTTTTGGCTTATGGCTTGGCTGGCGGCTCATCCTCAATCAAAAACCTATACAAATGCTATCTAAGCTTTTTTGTTTTCTCATTCTGTGTTTTTCTTGTTGTTTTTTATTAAATTTACTAGCAGAGAATAAATGGATTTACGCTAAATTATTTGAAAATAGAGTGTATACCGAATCATATTTTTTTGAGCTCCCCTACCCCTATTCTACTATTCGTTATAATTTGGGAGGAGTTCCTTTGTACTATCTATACAAGGACATCCCTACATTTAACTTACAGCATATGCTAAGTGATGTAGGAATCATCCTCACTTTTTCTATAACAGCTTGTGTATCTTTTTTATTCTTAATGGAAATTGAATTGCTTACTATCGGTAGAAAAATTAAATCCTCCACTGTATTTCTAAAAAATAAACTTCTTAAAATGATCTCGCAAAAAAAGAGGGTTCCTGCGGTTAAAAGTGCTTATGAAATTGAGAGTTTACTTTCACAGCGCTCTATATTGCCTCCTTATATACAGGTAAAACCTAAAGAAAGGACGGAAAAGGAGATAAAAATTCGCACAATGGCCGATATCGATCCTATTAAAAAAAAACAACCTATAGAAGCTAAACTAAACAAGCGGCAAATAGCTCTTAATGCACAATGCGTTGTCAATGGAGACTACAGGACGTATCAAATCCCTCCTGCTTCTTTATTGAACCATCCTAAAAAAGTAGATCAGCCTCTTCTAAAAAAAGAGTTGAAAAAACAAGCTGAGGTGCTGCAAGATACTTTAATGAGTTTTGGGATCGAAGCTAAAGTTGGTGAAATCAACTGTGGTCCTACTATTACCTCTTTTGAAGTACATCCAGCAATTGGAGTAAAAGTACAAAGGATCAAAACACTAGAAAATGATATTGCTCTAAATCTGCAAGCTAAATCTATTCGGATTATTGCCCCTATCCCAGGTAAGGCCGCAGTAGGTGTAGAAATCCCTTCTATTTATCCTCAAGAGGTGAGTTTTAAAGAACTGCTAAATCAATATCAAAGTCATGTTCGTAAAATGATGGTCCCTCTTTTGCTTGGTAAAACAGTTTCAGGAGATAGCGTGATTAGCGATTTGAGCAAAATGCCTCACTGCCTGATTGCAGGAGCAACAGGCTCAGGAAAATCCGTTTGCGTAAATACTCTGATTATGTCGATTCTTATGAATGCCCGCCCTGACGAAATTAAGTTAGTCATGATCGACCCTAAAAAAGTCGAACTAACTCCTTATACTAATTTACCTCACATGCTAGCACCTGTTATTACAGAGCCACATGGAGCTTATGCGGCTTTGAGTTGGCTTGTAAAAGAGATGCAAACCCGCTACGATATTTTAAAACAACTAGGAGTACGTAATATCACAGCTTTCAATAACAGGCAGATCAATCAAGAATTAGAAAGCTCTTTGAATATTCCTATCCCTGCTAAAATGTATGCAATTGTAGCTATTATTGATGAGTTTGCAGATCTTATGATGGCCTCTAGCTCTGATTTAGAAACTCCAATAGCTCGTATTGCACAAATGGCTCGTGCAGTGGGCATACATCTTATATTAGCCACCCAAAGACCATCTAGAGAAGTAATTACAGGCCTTATTAAAGCAAATTTCCCCACTCGCATTGCTTTTAAAGTGGCTAGTCGGATTAACTCGCAAATTATTCTAGATGACGTAGGGGCAGAAAGTCTTTTAGGTAATGGTGATATGCTCTTTTTACCACCAGGTACATCTACCTTAATCCGTTCTCAGGGAGTATATATTAGTGATGAAGAGATCAACCGTGTTGTCTCTTTCATATGCAATCAAAGTCCTCCAAATTATTTGATAGAATCTTTTGACAAAATGCGTTTTGAAGGTCTATCTTCTGAAGAAGGAGCAGAAAGCGCTCCACGTGATCTCCTATATGAACAAGCGCTTAACTTAGTTATAGAAACAGGAAATGCATCTACAACTTTCTTACAACGTAAATTAAAAATTGGATATGCAAGAGCTGCCTCTTTAATGGATGAACTAGAGAGCAAAAAAGTGATTAGCTCGCAAGAAGGAGCAAAACCTAGAAGGATTTTAGTTGATCCTAAAGATTCCTTGCTTAAACCAAATAAGGTAAATGACACAGAATAACACCCCTAATGAAAATACCAGCCATCCCGATATTCCACTATTACCCCGTTTAAAGCTCATGGGATACATGCTGTATGGTTTTGCTTGTATTACTCTATCTGTAGCCATTTTTGCACCTAAATTGGATTCTATTTATACCGAGCTTGCACAAGATAACGTAATAACCCCTCAAGAAATGGAACAGGGTTCGGGTTTAAGTCTTCTTATACAAGATGAATCCCTTTTAGAGCTTGATGCCAGAGAGGTTTTTAACTTTTTCTATGTGAGCGCATTATTTGCTTTAGTAGGAACTTCTTGCTTTTGGCTCTTTTATAAAAAGAAGAAAAGTCTACAGGTTTAATCATCGATGAGCAGAAAAAGGCCTAAAAGAATCCTCTTAGCTGATTCTGATAGGAAAATCCACCAGTGTATTAAACAAGCTAGAGAAACAGAGCAATATCATTTCGAATTCGCAGCAACCGGTACAGAAGCTTTGGAAAAAATGCAGTATTTCCAGTTTGATCTAGTGATTGTAGAGCTCTTTCTACCTCATGTTCATGCAATCGAAATCTTAAAAAGAATCCGGATAGATTCTTTTATCCAGAAAATAGGTGTTATTCTCCTATCAAATCATGTAATGATGCTTCTTATCAAGAAGCTTTAAGAAATGGCTACGATTACTTCCTTGAAAAACCTTTCTCTCTAACCTCTTTTTTTTCTATTTTATCGCGGTTTTTTAAAAGAAAGCTGCTTCCTATCCCCTTTAAAAAGCAAGAGAGCAGTGCAGTTCGTGCTTATTTACCTAAGGCTCATTCTATAATCGCTCTTACCTCAAGTTTTGGGGAACCCGTGGCTCTAATGAAGTATCTGGTTCTTCTTATGTTCACTTTGGAGGAAACACCTGTTGCTTAGAGCTAGCGCATGGAAAAGATTTACTAATTATCGATGCGGATAATGGCATTCGCCCATTGGGGCTATATTTAGTACAAACAGATTCTATAAAAGATATCCATTTATTGATTAGTCATACACACTGGGATCATGTCTCAGGCTTTCCATTCTTCGCACCTTTATATGATCCTATCTATCGCATTTACATCTGGGCTCCTATTGGTTTTGATAAAACTATTCGCGACTTATTTGTAGAAATGTTAGTTCATTCTTTATTTCCTGTGAAATTAGAAGAGATTAAAGCTCAGCTAATTTTTAAAAACATTTATGAAGGAATTCCCTTTCAGATTAGTTCTTTTAAAATTGATACACATTATGTGCTACACCCAGGAGTTACATTATATTTTAAAATTACCTGTGCAAAAAACACTTTTGGATATGCCACGGATAATGAATGTTTAATGAATTATCATGGCAAGCCACAAGCAATTACTTCCTCTCATTCTTTGCTACAGGAATACTTAAGTTTAATTTCTTTTTTTAAAGGACGCAATTTTCTAGTTCATGAAGCACAACATACTCCTTCAGAGTACCAACCTAAAGTAGGTTGGGGGCACTCCTCTGTTGCAAATGCTTCTATTCTGGTTAAACATACAGACACCTCTCATTAGATTATTACTCATCATGATTCTATGCATACAGATAAAAATTTATTACATGAAATTCAGTTACAACGAGATGTCTTGATTGATTGCAATATCGATTGCCATTTTGAAATGGCCTTTGATGGACTCTTACTGCTGCTTTAAAACAAAACAGGTTGGCTACAATGTTCTTGAAAAGCAATGCTCACTTTAGTATCCGCCTGTAAGAGTTTAAGTTTTTTTTGTATCGTTTCCAGTGCTCTATCAGGATGATTACATTCACTAGAAAGATGAGCTAAGTAGATCTGTTTAAGGTTTGGATGAAAGATCTGCTCAATTAAAAAACTACATTCCTCATTGGAGAGATGCCCCTGACGCCCTAAAACCCTTTGTTTATAAATAGCGGGCCGGGCGCTTGCATAAACCATCGAAGGTTGATGATTGGCTTCTACATATAAATAATCACATTCTTTTAGGATTTGAACAATAGAAGTAGAAACAAAACCTAAATCTGCACAAATACCTATTTTTAACCCCTCTAAATGAATCGTAAATCCCACTGGATCTGCCGCATCATGAGGAATAGAAAAAGGAAGGATTTCAATGTCTCCAAATGAAAAATATTCTCCTGTAGAAAAAATCTTAAAGCGAGGAGTTTTCTTGACATAAGAAGTTATAGCACAAGCTGTATCACTATTCACAAATACAGGAATTTGACCTTTACAAGTTAGACGCTCTAAGCCCTTAATGTGATCTGTGTGCTCATGGGTGATGATAACTGCATCGATTTGATGTAAATTTACACCGATTAATTTTAGTCTCTCTTCTAGGACCTTGATACTAACTCCAGCATCGATTAAAAGTTTTGTCTTCTCGGTTCCAATATAGAGACAATTACCTTTAGAGCCAGAAGCAAGTGGACAAAAACCAATCATTTTTTTCCTTAAATTCCAAGATAACTCTTTTAACAAGAAAACAGCGATTTATACAAGTTAAGAAAAAAATTCTTTTTTCGAATCAAGGGGTGCATTCTGCAATGAAACCCATTGATTTAAGGTAGTCCCTATTTTCTATAACATATTTAGGAAAGGTATCATCAATAGGAACAGCTATTTGTTCTTGAATCCAAGACTCAATTTCTTCATCTGAAATACTAAATATATCGTCTCTTCCTTCTACAATGCTCGATAGTTTCTGTCTGATTCTATCTTTTCCTCCCATATAGGTAAAATGCCATCCTGCTTTTGCAACTAGAGGAAAATGCCATCGGTATTCCCGAAAAAACTGAGCTCCCTTCTTTTTAAAATTGCCATATAAAGTAGCAACTGTTCCTACCCATTCATTGCCATTATCCCAATTATGTTTTCTATTTAATTGATAAATAAACCACGGCATGTGAAAGGCCAATGTATTATGGGTGGAGCGTGCTAGTTCTTCAGGCTTGTGTTTTCTTCTTTTATATTTTCTATGAGAATTAAAATTTTTGGATTTAGTAAAACTAAGTTGCTTTTTGACTTTTCCCAGTATCTCAGTACAAGGAATTTCATCTAAATCAGAAATTAAGATAATATCTAAATGCTCGCAGTTTTTTAGTCCTCTTGCAACACATTCTCTTTGGAAGTGCTCTCTATGCCAAAATCCTTTTATAAGATCCTTTTGATTACATAAGAACTTTTCTTTAACAATGATATGAATAATCTTAGGTAGATATTTTTTAAAAAGATGTCGATTTTCTTGAAAATATAAAGGCTTAGGCTCGCCTCTATGTGTTTCAACTCCTTCTACTAACACAAAGTAATCTACATGATCATTGAGCTCTTCTAAACGCATCTTTAATAGCTCTAACTCATTAAAAAAAGTAAAACAATCATAAACTTTTGCAAAAGATTCAAAAGGAATATACAGCATATAAGAAAGTATTAAAATAACGCGCATAATTTTTACTGATGTCATTATTCTGCGATATATCCAATCGATCTAAAATAATTGATATATTTTTCCATATATTTAGGAAAATCGTTAGGATACTCGCTATTCACAGGAATGATTTCTTGTATTTGAATCCATGTTTCAACTTCTTCATCTAAAATCGAACCTATACTTTTTTTATCTCTACCGTCTATACAGCTAAACAGATTCTGTCTGATCTGATCTTTATTTCCTATCCAGGTAAAATACCATTCTCCATCCATAATTTTAAAAAAGTTGCTACGTTTATCTTGAAAGAATTGAACTCCTTTTCTTTTCATATTATTATATAGAGTAGGAACTGTCCCCACCCATGGATTTTCACTTTTTCTATTGAGTTTATAAACAAATGGACGCATTTCAAGAGTAATCTCATCTAGTGGGTTTTTTATGACTAGTTTATTGAGTTTTCTTCTTTCTCTATAAAATAACAACTTAAGCATTTCTAAAGTTTATGCACGAGGAATCTCATTGAGATCGGAAATCATGATAATATCCAAATCATCACACTGTTGCAAACCTGCTGTAATAATTTTTTTGAAAACGCTCTCTATCCCAATAAAGTTTTGTAGAGTCAATTACATCTGAATTTAGACGCTCATCTACAATGATATGTTTGATTTTAGATAGATACTTTTTTAAAAGATGTTGCTTTTCTTGAACATATAAAAGTTTAAGGTCTCCTCTTTGTGTTTCAACCGATTCTACCAATACAAAATAATCTACGTGATCATTGAGTTCTTCTAAACGGATCTTTAATAGCTCTAGCTCATTAAAAAAGGTAAAGCAATCATATATCTTGGTGTAAGAGGGAAAGCAAATGCACAAAAAAGTGAGAATTAAAGTAAAATACATATCGCTTTTGCTCATAAAAAGTTCACTTCCACGAATCTATCAGAGCTATTAGAAATAATAAAGATTATTTTTAATAAAAAAGAAAGTGCTTATTCTCATTGAAGGGTTTTAAGATAGAAATTTATAAGGCTTTTGGAAAAAAACTTAAATTGCATATCTTATTGCTATTTTTAATATTTTATTTATGATTTTTTTCTCTGTTTTTAAAAGCTATAACATCTATAATTTTTTAAAATTGAAAAAATAAATAAGCTTTATCAAAAAAATTTTTTACAAAATAAACAAGTAAAAATTTTTTTATTAATTGACAAAATTAAGAAAAATTGTTTTATAAAAACTAAGAACACTAATTTAATTAGATGTATATTAGGCTAAAAACAATACAAACTGAGGAAAGCAATGCTAAGCACAGGAGAAGAAATTTTATTTGATATTGATCAAACATTAGATCAATTAATTGAAAATGCAGACATAATTAATCGCATTTCATTTAATGCGTTATTTACATCTGAAGTACAAGCATTACAAAAGACACAAGAAAGCTTAATGGCACGTTTAATGCACATGCATGAATTATTAGAAAAAGATAAAAAACCACAGAATCCTAGCAAAAAAACCAATCCTTTAAATCAAATTGAAAATAAACTAAAAGAATTTGGACAATTAAATGCACGATTAATTGAGTATCTAGCTCAAAAAGTTAAAACATCTCAACAAATAAAAAAGCCACAAATTCGCCCTTATAGAAAAAAGAGGCCTATTAAAACTGAGCAAGTTGACGTATAGCCCGCTCTAAATCTTCTATTTGAGGCAATACAGCATCTTCTAACTGTTTACAGTAAGGAACAGGGCAATCTTTTGCTGTAACGCGTTTAATAGGTGCATCCAGTAAATCAAAAGCCTCTTCTGCTATAAGAGCTGCAATTTCAGCACCAAAACCACAAGTACGAACAGCTTCGTGGGCAATTAGTAATTTACCAGTTTTTTTAATAGACTCTACAATTAGATCAAGATCAAGAGGAACTATAGTTCTTAAATCAATAACTTCTACAGAAATCCCTTCTTTTAAGAGCCGATCCGCAACTTGAGACGCCATAAAAACCATCATTCCCCAACAAACAACCGTTAAGTTTGTTCCCTTCCGAATATATTTAGCTACACCAAAGGCCTGTAACTCTTCTTTTGAAGGTTCAGGACTAGCGCTGAAAACCCTTTGACGATAAAGAGCTTTGTGTTCAAGGAACACAACAGGATTAGGATCTCGAATGGCCATTTTTAATAGCCTTTTTGCATCAGCTGCATTACTAGGGATGACTATTTTTAGTCCTGGAATATGTGCAAGAATAGCCTCAGTACTCTGTGAATGATAGGGGCCTCCTTGAATGTAGCCTCCATATGGCATACGAATGGTAACAGGGCAATTCCACTCTGCATTAGAACGATAATGAAAACTAGACAACTCATTAAAAAGTTGATTAACACCAGTCCACATATAATCCGCAAACTGAATCTCTACAACAGGACGAATCCCCGCTATCGACATTCCCAAAGCAACTCCTATAATACTAGACTCTGCAAGAGGTGAGTTAAAACAGCGAGAGGCTCCAAATTTTTCTGTTAAGTTACGAGTAATTCCAAATACCCCTCCCTTTCCATGGGCAACATCTTGACCAAAAACAACAGTATTTGAATCATATTGCATTTCTTCGTCTAAAGCATGGTTTAATGCATCCATCATTACAATACTGTCTAATGGACACTTGGAAGTTTTTTGCAGTTGAAAATCTTGAGTAATGCTCTTTTTAAAAACATGATCAGCTGCTGTATCTGCATTCGGAAAGGGAATTTGATCTGCTTCTACTGCAGCATATTCGACCTCTTCAAAACAACGGTTTTTCATTTGCTGCATTTCATCGATAGAAATCCCAAGCCCTACAAGATAGTTTTCCATACGAGGCAAAATATCTTTAGCTTGATCGCTTGCAATGCAACCAATTGTTCTATACTTATTTTGGTCATCACTGCTGCTATGAGGACCTATCCGAGGAACCTTGGCTACAATAAGGCTTGGTCCTTGAGCACTTCTTGCTTTTTGTACAGCTGTATCAAATGCTTTAATGAGCTCTTCGTAGTCTCCTCCATCCACATCAAAGACAGAAAGACCTGGATACCCCTCTGCTATATAAGTAATAGAGCCCCCTGCCGTTTGGTCTTTTACAGGAACAGAGATGGCAAACCCATTATCTTGAATAACAAAAATAACCGCTAGTTTGTGTAAAAGGGAAAAATTTAATGCTTCGTGAAAATCTCCTTGAGAAGTAGCTCCATCTCCAGCAGACACATAAATAACATCATCCTCTTGAAGGAGTTGTCTTGCCTTTGCAACACCTACAGCTTGTAAAAATTGTGACCCTACACAACTAGATTGACAAGGAAGACGCAGTGCTTTATGAGAAAAATGTTCCGGCATCATTCGGCCTGAAGAATGATGGGGTATATCGCGCGCTAAGGAAGCTGCGATAATTTCTGTAAGCGTACAACCAATCCCTATTGCAAAACCTCTATCTCGATAATATGCTAACCCCCAATCTTTACCTGGAATCAACGCTGATGCAGCCACGGCTCCTACCATTTCGTGTCCTGCAGTACATAAATGAAATGTGCCACCTTTATTTTGACGGATCAACTTTTTCATTTTTTCATCAGCAAATCGCGTTCGATAAATCACTTTTAAAGTTTTAATGGCTCTTGCTAGATCTTGGCAAAAAAGCTGTTGCGTCATTTCCAACTCTTACCCTTTTCTATGTGGTTTGTGGATCTGTGTCACGGTCTTTATTTCACCTTTTTTCTTTGCTGGATCTGCTAATTTTTTTCGAGAAGGAAGCAGATCTTTTACAACCTCTGAAATAGAGTTTTTCTTATTTTCTATTGGTTGATGAGCAGAAATTTCAGGCGTGATCTGCTTTAAGTGTTTGACACCTTGGTCAGCTAAACTATCTGATGTAGTGGTTAGACGAGTGGATAAATGACGCAGTGATTCCAATCTTTCCGAAAGCGCCTGTAATTTAGTGTCCACTTTAATACGAGAACTTCCCCTAAGGCTAGCGAGTAATTGTGCTTCCGTGTCAAATTTAGCAGAAAAAGTAATACTTGCTGCATTGGTAATATCTGGCAAATATAAAAAAGTTCGGCAGCAGGAAGGAACCATTGTGTACATATCAACGGTTACCTGAGGCTCTATTTCTACTTTAGCAACCTGTTTGGGAGGCCGCCCACGCTTAGGACGAGGATTTAATGCTTCATTTGAATAATAGGTTTTTGCTTTTAGATATAAAGTTTCTCGCACAGCTGCTATGTCTTTTGAGACCTTCACATCAAATAGATATCGTTTTAGCTTTTCCATCATGTTTTTGTTTAAATCTAAATCTTCTTCAAATACAAATAATATTTCCTGAAGACGCAACCACTCGATAATACGAATCCGAGAGCGCTCTACATAATATTGTTGCCACTTCTCTAGTTCTGTGTGATGGTCATAGATGAACTCCAAAAAATTATCTCGAGCTTCTCTAGATTGAATGATGTCCAGTAATTTCTCTTTGGTATCGATGTCGTATACCTTTTCATTAATAAACCCTTCCATAAACTTTTTTGTTTCATAAAAAGTCATTTTTGGTAAAAGCGCATAACGCTTATTATGAATGCTAATCTCTTTGTCAAGATCTGCTAATTCCTTCTCTCCTTTATCTAAATCAACATAAACAATAAACCCTTCTACCTTATCTAGATAAAAATCACGCTCGTCATCTGATTTAGCAAAAGCATCCATTAGACGGTGATACCGGAGCAAAAGTGGATTTTGTGCCTGTGGGTATTTTGACATACATGAACCTCTTAAATCGCCATTGTATTTTTGTTAAAGCAACCTTTAGGTGCTACTTTACAGATAAAATGGTTTTTTTATTCTTTTAAGTAAAGAGAGTAGCATACTTTGATCTCTAATTCAAGAAAGAACAGGACTACTATCTTAAAAATTATTTTTTAATAGATAAGATCTTTATGCCTATTACTTGTTATAAATACAATAAGGGCAAAAAACATAGACATAGCACCTACAGTAAAAGGAAGATAAGGATAGATTGCCACAAAAGAACCTGAAAAAAGAGGAGTCAATCCGATTGCCGCCCACTGCACCGAATTGTAAATGCCTAAAACATGCCCTTGCGATTGTTTGTCACTCGAATTGGAGACAATTGTGGTTACAGATGGGAAAAGCAAGGCCTCAAAAAAAGCAAGCGCCGGGAGTATGCAGTAAAGAAAAAATTTAACCTCTATAAAAGCCATAATGATTAGAGTACAACCCATTCCAAGTAAAGCGGTTAAAATAAGAATATTAGGAGAAAACCACCTTAAGAAAGGACGAATAATAAGTCCTTGGCATAAAGCAATCCAAAAACCAATACTTGCATAAAAATTAGCAATTTCAGATCCATTAAAGTGAAATTTTCGAATTAAAAAAATAGGACAAAATTCCGTAAAAAATCCCCAACCAACACAAAAAATAAACATCAT
Organism: Chlamydiota bacterium; assembly: GCA_030916885.1. Taxonomy (GTDB): domain Bacteria; phylum Chlamydiota; class Chlamydiia; order Chlamydiales; family Rhabdochlamydiaceae; genus Rhabdochlamydia. The sequence continues at coordinate 67,328 of JAUPVT010000055.1, read as the reverse complement.
GAAAAATAAACTGCGAAGTTTACCAGAGATAAAAGCTTCTTTAAGTTGTTGAATACCCGTCTTTAAACTAATTTTTGTTAATTGAATAGCTGGTAGGCTTTCTTCCATCTTCCATACTAAAAGGACAATATTAAGCAAACAAAGAAAAGAAGCCGCTAAAAAAGGAGTCATCAGATTAAAAATATCACATATGGAAGGGTCTGAAAGCTTCCCTCCTAGATAAGGCCCAATAACAAATCCTGTTCCCCATGCTGTTCCTAACAAACCAAAGTTCTTCGCTTTTTCTTCCCCAGTGCTGGTATCTACAATGACTGTTTGAGCCACAGACCAATTACCAGCAGCTATACCTCCTAATAACCTCGAAATGAAAATGACAATGATACTCTCAAAAACAATTCCGATAGCGGTCAATGCGTAAGTAGATGCAGCAAGCCAAAGAGTGTACAGTAAAATTTTTTTACGTCCTTTGTAATCAGATAAAGCCCCTAGAATCGGTCCACCAAAAAATTGACCTAAACAAAAACCCGAAACCAGTAATCCAAATAACCAACCTCGCATGGCAAGAGAAGTATTTACCAATAAGAGTCCTTGTTCAGGATTCATTAGAAGTACAGAAAAAATTGGATAAACCAGACCAAAGCCTAAACTATCGATAAAGACAGTTAATAACACAGGAAATAAACGCATACATTTTTATCAGATTGAATCTGCATTTTAAATCAAAAAAGAGTAAAGTACAAACTTTTTAAAATTATATTCTTTTAAAACAAGATTGACTGACATACTCGATGGATTTAGAATATGAAGTTGTTTAGAGAGAAGACCCTGTAATTCCTCTATTCAGATACTCAAAAACTAGTTTTGATCTATAAAAACTTACTTTATCATATGTTTCTATAATGCGTTTTGCATAGGGATATTGCTCTTCTAATTTGTGAAATAAACTAATGGTAGATTTCGGATTTATATAATCTGCAAGAACGGTAGTTAATTCAAGGTTATTGGCTTAGCGCCTTTTCTTCTTTTTTTAAACCATCCATAAGAAGGTTTGGAATTATGCTGTGGATAAACGCCATTTGCTTTATTAAGTCTTAATTTGAACTAGGAATTCTTGACTAAGCTGTGTAATTTAGGTTGAATTAAGACCTCTTTACTACCTTCTAGTTAGGCCTTGTGCTTACCCTGTATTGTATCCTCATGGCATTTGCTACTTTTGCATATAAGCAGGAATCATGACAAAATTTATGAGAAAAATTCAATAAATTGATTATCTGTAACTTCTTTTTTCTAATACTGTTGAGTATATCTACCAAGAACTGGTTAATAATCTTTTAAAAAAGTTAACTTGCTTAAAAAAAACAAATAGATTAATTCTGTCATAAAGAGATGGTGAATCACTCATGATGGCTTTGTTATTTTTTATTTTTATGATTACAATCCTTTTTATTTGGAAAGGTTATCGCAAAGTAGGGATTGGCTTGACTCTAATCAACCTTGTTTTCTGTATTTTTATGTTATGGCATCATGCAAAAGACATTCTTAAGATTCGGATTTGAAGTATGTATAAATTAGAACGCAGTTTGAATACCATTTGGGCATTTGTGATTTGCGGAGTGCTTTTAGGTGGGTATTCCGTGCAGTTTCTCAAACATGAGCTGCCTTGTCCTCTTTGTTTACTACAACGTTTAAGTATGATTGGAGTAGCTATGGGACCTTTACTAAACTTACGCTTTGATGTTTACCCAGCTCATTATGCAGTTTCTATTTTGAGTGCTCTTTTTGGAGGATTTGTTTCTTTAAGGCAAATATCCCTTCATATCTGCCCTGGGTTCCCTTCATTTGGAGAACCTATACTTGGTTTAGAACTGTATACCTGGGCTTTAATAGTTTTTGCTTGCTCTGTTTTTGTATCTGCAATTTTACTTTTTCTTCACACTACATCTTCTCAGCACATACAAAAAGTGCAAATGAATAGATTTGAAAATATGACTTTTTGGCTTGTGTTGTTTATCACTGCAGCAAATGTTATTACAACACTTCAAGAATGTAGACTTAGCGCTTGTACCGGCTAAATCATTTATGCATATCATTCATATTGCTTCAGAACTTGCCCCCATTGCTAAAGCAGGGGGATTAGCTGATGTTGTATATGGTCTTTGTCAAGAAACTCTGAAACTCAAATATACAACAGGAGTTATTTTACCAAAATATGACTGTATTGATTATAAACAGTTATCCGATCTAAAAGTAGAACAGAAAGATATCTGGATACTCGCAGGCTCTAATCGTTACAACAACACGATTTGGTCGGCTAATTTAGGCAAGGTAAAAATTTTTCTAATAGAATCAGATCATCCAGAGCGCTTGTACAATCGCGGTGTTATTTATGGATGTTCTGATGATATCGATCGCTTTATCTATTTCTCTTGCGTAGCTATGCAATTCTTGCTGCAATTAGAAAAACAACCCGATATTCTACATTTACATGATTGGCACACCTCTTTAATTGCTCTTCTATGCCAGAAAAACAATTGCAAATTAAAAAGTGTGTTAACTATTCACAATTTAGCGCATCAAGGAACCTGTTCTATAAGTACTCTTTTTAAGTTGGGTAAAGATCTTTTAAAAGATCTTGATTTTTCTGATTCTTTAAATTTATTAGAGACAGGAATCATCTATGCTGATTGTGTAGCTATTGTTTCTCCTAATTACCAAAAAGAAATTCAAACCCCTGAAGGAGGGTGTGGATTAGATGGAGTTTTACGAGAATATCAAAAAAAGTTAGTAAGTATTTTAAATGGTATTGATCAAGATTATTGGAACCCAACCAAAGATCCTTATCTTAAAAGAAATTATCCTATAAACGAGCTAGAAAGTGTTCTAAAAGCTAAGCTAGAAAATAAATATTATTTACAAAAACATTTATTTCTCACTCAAGAAAACGTCCCTTTGATTTCTTGTATTACTAGGCTTGTTCCTCAAAAAGGCCCTGATTTAATTGAATATGGAATGATTCGCACTTTAGAATTAGGGGGGCAGTTTGTTCTTCTTGGTTCTGTTTCTCAATCAAATAATCATATAGAGGAGCAGTTTGCTTCCCTACAAGAAAAATATCGAAATGATAACAGAATAGCTATTTTACTCATAAATGATGAAAAGTTAGCTCATCTTATCTTTGCCGCCTCCGATCTATTTATTATTCCTTCTTTATTCGAGCCGTGTGGACTTACACAAATGATCGCCATGCGTTATGGGACAATTCCTATTGCCAGAATGACAGGAGGACTTGTAGACACTGTCTTTGATATTGATACCTCTAATAAACCTTTTGAAAAACGCAATGGCTTTACCTTTGCATTTGCTGATCAGCAAGGAGTGAATTGGGCCCTAGAAAGGGCTATTACCTGTTATAAAAACCATAAAAAGTGGCAACAAATCATTAAAGCAGGCCTTAACTATGATTCTAGTTGGAAAAAAAGCACCAAACAATACCTATGCATATATGAAGAACTTCTAACTCTTAAGACCTAGTGCTTTTTGAATGTACGACCTATTAGCCAATATGTATTCACATCCTGAATAAAGAGTATAAACAACTCCTATACTTACGCTATAAATACTCAACTTTCGCAATAAACCCAATTCTAAATAGCCAAGGGAATAAGGAATGAGCATTATAAGAATAAAGAAAATGATTACTGCCTGCACAACCGCTTTAATTTTACCTGAAAGACGAGCTGCTAGAGCAAACCCCCTTAATCCACATAAAGCTCTAAGAGTGCTAATCACAATATCTCGATAAAAAAAGACACACACAAGTAACAAAGGAAGCTGGATTACTCCTTGGGTAAAAGCTAAAAAAACAGAAAGACGAAAAATACTATCCGCCATTGGATCCAGTAATTTCCCTAAATCTGTAACTTTATTATATCTACGAGCTAATAATCCATCAAACACATCTGAAACCTCTGATAGCACGGTTAAGCACAATAAGGCATAGGGCAACGAAAGCAGTGTAAATCCCCATTGATCATAATACAGATAAAGAGCAACAAATATCGGGCCTAGTAAAACACGCAATAATGTGAGTATGAGCGCTATGCTCATTTATCCCCCTTTATACCTGATTTTTTGGGTTTTCTAGCAGATAATTAGCTCTAAACTTTTTTTTTATTTTAACCTCTTTTCTTGTTATTTTTTTGCAAACGAAGCTTATATAACGTTAAGAGGTCTTTTGTTTTTTTATCTTATATTGCTTATTCTTAACTAATTAAAACCAATATTCAGGTCTTTATTCTATTCTTAAGATTTAAACAATAATGCTACCTCATGACCATCTTTTTTGAAAAGGAAGCTCTACTTAACTTTGTAAAGCTAACTGTCCACAAGCCGCAGCAATGTCTTTTCCTTTTGTATAACGCCAAGTAGTAACAATATCAGATGAAAGTAGAACTTCTCGAAAAGCTTCAATAACTTCCTTTTCAGGCCGTTGAAGCCGCACTTTTTCAATAGAATTATAAGGAATTAAGTTTACGCTGCATTGTTGACCTTTAAGTAAGACAGCTAGTTCTTTAGCCTGTTCTATACTATCGTTGATATTGCGAATTAAAGTATATTCGTAAGTTATATTCCGCTTGGTTATTTTAGCGAAATTTCCCACAGCCGATAAAATATCTTCTAAAGAGTACTTACGCGCATAAGGGATGATTTTTTGTCTAATTTGCTGATTGGGAGCATGCAAAGAAAGCACTAGATTGGTTTTTAAACCTTCCTTAGAGAAACGATTAATTCCTTCTACTACACCTACTGTAGAAACAGTGATCCGTCTTTGAGAAAGAGCTAATCGATTAGGATCGATTAACAACCGAATGGTTTCTATAACCGCTTCATAGTTTTCAAAAGGCTCTCCCATACCCATAAAAACAACATGAGATACTTTCTCTTTTCGCTCAAGTAACCAAAGATCAATTTGATACACTTGCTCGAAAATCTCAGCCGCAGTTAAATTGCGTTTTAACCCATTTTTTCCTGAAGCACAAAAAGCACAACGAGCAGGACAGCCTACCTGCGAAGAAACACATACAGTACGTCTACCTTCAGAGTAAATAAGAACTGATTCTACTAACATGTTATCAGAGAGTTGCCATAAGAATTTAACGGTCTCTTGGTCCTCTGAAAAGACCTCTCGTTTTTTTACTAGCTGCGTTGCCAGTAAGTTTTCTTTTAGGTAAGAACGCAAATCCAAAGACAAATTGGTCATTTGATCCCAATTGGATTGCCTCAGCTTATACACCCAATTAAAGACTTGAGAAGCATGAAAGGCCTTATACCCTTCCGAGGATAAATTATTACGTAGCTTTTCTAGGGGTAATGTATGAATGGAAGAAAGAGGCATTCTTAAGTGCTTGGGTTTGTGTTGAATTACGATCTATTAAAGCATGCTTTCTATTTTCTTGCACTTGAAGTGTATTCTTTCTATTTCTTTCTGTATGTGTTCGCAGATCCTTACGAGAGTTTTCCGAAGCCGTGTGAATCACTCGATTAAAAAGAGATGATATATTCCCCAAACTAATTGTGGCAGAAAAATTAATGAGCAGAGAAGATGAATCTATTAAACTGTTAATACGCATAAAATCCCCTAATCTAAACTAGATACTAGCATTATAGTGTAATAAAACTTTAAAATCAATTTTATAATCTAAATCTAAAACAAAGAAGAACTTATGGGTTAAACTTTTAATTCTTTATTTTGCAATCTTTTTATGCCTCTTCTTTGTAATTTTACGCCTAGATTTTGATGCAGGCTCTTTTCTATAGGCTCTTCGTTGTATTTCTGAGAACGCAACATTTTCCTTTTTTTTCTCATTACTAGAGCATCTGATGTATTTTGTGGTTGCTTGTATGAGGATAAAGGTAAAGATACCAGAGGGTGAATGGTCATAAATTCTCCTTTTTACATCTCAACTTTAACATACTTTAATAAATATTTTAAAAACAATTTAAATTATTTATAGTTTATCTAAATCAATAATTAGCAAATACATAGTGTGAAGCACTTATCTTTAAACTATTTAACAATAAGTAGATCCTAATTTAAAAACGAATAATTAGCTAATAAAAACACATAAAAAATAACCTCTTCTTATACAATGAACTTAATTATACCTTAATATCTTAGTTAAATTTTTTATGCTAACCTTTGAACAAATCATTGATCGCCTTAACGCCTTTTGGGTTAAACAAAACTGTATTATTCATCAGGGGTATGATTTAGAGGTAGGGGCAGGGATATTCAATCCAGCTACATTTCTGCGTTGTCTAGGTAAAGAACCTTATAGAGCGGCTTTTATAGAATCGTGTCGCAAACCAAAAAATGCACATTATAAAAACTTCAACTGCATTCAGACATCTCACCAATATCAAGTTCTCATCAAACCCCTTCCAACAGATGCACGCACTTTATATCTCCAATCTCTTTTTGCATTAAACTTGGATATGAAAAAATATGATATTCGATTTGTACACAATGATTGGGTAATCTCTTCATTAGGAATTTCAGGATTAGGGTGGAAGATATGGTGCAATGGAACGGAAATTACCCAATTTACCTATTTGCAAACAGTGGGAGACATTGTACTGAAACCAATTAGTCTAGAAATTACTTATGACTTAGAAAGACTTGCCCTATTCTTTCAAAATAAGACTGCAATTTTTGATATACAATATAACCATCTTTTTACTCTTGGTGATCTATTTCTACAAAATGAGGTTGAATGGAGCCATTATCATCTTACAGAAGCCTCGGTTCCCATGTGGTTGCGCCATTTTAGCGACTATGAACAGGAAATAAAAAATCTAGTAAAAAATAACCTTCCTATTCCAGCTTACGATTTTGTGATTAAAGCATCTCATGCTTTTAATTTATTAGATGCAAGAGGAGCTATTTGCTTTAGTCAAAGAAATAACTATATTAGAAGAATCCGCAATTTAACTCATCTAGTTGCTAAAGCTATTCTTTCTAGACAGGTATCCCTAATAACCCCTTCTATAAGCACAAAGTTTATTACACAAAAAAACCCCTGCTTCAACCCAAAAAACACACGGGATTTTCTTCTTGAAATTGGTTCAGAACAACTACCTGCAAGTTTTGTGCCCATTGGCTGCCTATATTTAGAAAATGCCATACGCAATTTATTAGAAACTTCTAAATTAGAATTTGAAGAGCTGCAGATATTTGGAACGCCTCAACGCCTAAGTATTTTAGTAAAGGATCTTGTAGAAGGAACAGAAGCTGTCGAAGAACAAATTAAAGGCCCTTCGATAACCGTAGCTTTTGATAAAAGGGGTAATTTAACAAAACAAGGCAAAGGATTTTTACAAACTTGTAATATTGTCTTTTGTACTTTAGCAGAAGTATTACGAGAAGAAATACCAAATTTGTATTTTATTCCTATGAGTGGCATTCAATACCTGATTGCTACTGTTTATGTAAAAGGCCAATCTACATATGCACTATTACAAAAGAAGCTACCATCTTTGATTATGAATATAGACTTTCCCAAGAAAATGTATTGGGAAGATCCTTCTATTAGATATGCTCGTCCTATTCGATGGATTCTTGCTTTATTTGGAAACCAAGTGGTCTCTTTTAATTTAGGCAGGATTCAATCTGGAAATATTTCTTTTGGCCATTTTCAACTCAGCCCTACTTTTATTGAGATCAAACATCCAAAATATTATCTTTCTGATTTACGAAAGCATTATGTTCTAGCAGATATAGAAGAAAGAAAAAAACACATTGAAAAACAAATTAAAACATTAGAGAAACAAATAAAAGGATATGCAATAGAACAAAGCAAAATACTACCAGAAGTATTGCATCTTACAGAATGGCCAACTTTAATTCTCGGTTTCTTTGATGCTCAATTCCTAAGAATTCCTAAAGAAATACTTATTTCACAAATAACAAAATACTGCAAATATTTTCCTGTTATCGATCGTCATGATCAATTAATGAATACTTTTATCATTACAATTGATAACCAACTTAATCAAACAATTCAACTGGGCAATGAAAAAGAACTTCTTTTTCGCTTGACCAGTATCGCTGCTCTTTATGAAAAAGAAGTTCATATTCCACTTGAGTTAAGTTACTATAAACTACAAGAGATAAGTTATCAGAGAGATTTTAAAAATCTTTGGGATAAAGTAGAAAGATTGACTCTAATAGCAACAATGATCCATCAACATTTAAAAGTTGCAGAGTATGTATACGTACAAAGAGCTGCTCTTTTAAGCAAATCTGATCTTTGTTCTGCGCTTGTTCATGAATCTCCTGATTTACAAGGTATTATTGGCAAATACTACGCTCTAGCACAAAATGAACAACATCAGGTAGCAATAGCTCTTGAGGAACAGTGGATGCCCCGATCAAGAATAGATGCTGTTCCCAAAACCCCAACTGGTATTGTCCTAAGTCTATCAGATAAAATAGATGACCTTATTAATTATTATAGTACTTCCAGAGACCTTTACCTATTGCGCAAGCAAGCGACGGGAATCATTCAAATCCTGATAAAAAATAAAATGAGTTGTAATCTACAAAGTTTATTATTAAAAGCTTGTCAGGTTTTTCCTATAACTAATAAAAAAAAAGCTTCACAAACGATTATCACTTTCATTAACGCTCGTAAAAAATTGATATTTGAAGAATTAGGTTTTAGAAAAGAGGATATTGATGCGATTGCAAAGATTAATCCTTATGACCCTTTTGACCAATTGTGCAGATTGGAAGCTTTTTGCATCTTTCGCAAATCTAAAAAAAACTTCTCTTACTTTATTAAAACTTATAAACGCATTAAAGGACACATACAGGCTACTTCCTCTACCTTTCAACAAAAACTTATGATTGAACCAGCTGAGAAAAAAATCCTACAAGAGTATACTTTAATCTACAAATGCTGGCCAAAGCTTCTACAACAACAAAAATATCTAGAAGCGTTTGAATTACTAGCAGAACTACAAAATCCCTTAGAAAGGTTTTTTAGAACTGTAATTATTCTTTCAGATGATCCAGACCTGCGTGGAAATAGGATCTGGCTTTTAAAGAAAATAATTAAGCTATTTGAATCTTTAATAGATTTTAGTAATTTTTAGAAGTTGCTTGTTTGACCCAAATCTTTTCCGATAGCTAGCCTTGATGAATTTATTAGGAGAACTCATACTAGTTAAAAACTTAAGGTATTTTAAGATGCGCTTACCCATTTTTGATTTACATAACGATTTGCTCTCTTTTCTAAGCGAGCAAGAGAATAGATCTTTCTTAGATCCTCTTTCTCGTTGCTCGTATTTACAAATGAAACAAGGGGGTGTAGAAACCCAGGTACTTGCCATTTTTACAAATAAATCACCAAATAGCATTGATTTAGCTCAAAAACAAAGCGAAAAATTACAGTGGTTATACGAGCACCCTTCTTATTTTTCTCCTATTTCTCAGCAGGCTCAGCCAACAGCTATATCCACAATCGCAGCTTTTGAAGGAGCCTCTGGATTTGCAGATGAGTATGAGCCCCTTACTATGAGCCTGCAAAGGTTAGCCAATTATCAAAATAAAATTGGTCCTCTTCTTTATATTGGTATTACTTGGAATGAAGAAAATCGTTTTGGAGGAGGATCTGATACTTCTATTGGACTAAAACCTGATGGGGTTCATTTACTAGAGTGGCTAGATAACCGTAAAATAGCCGTTGACTTAAGTCATGCTTCTGATCATCTATCCTATGATGTTTTAAACAAAATTGATCAAAATAACTGGCGTATTCCTCTAATTGCTAGCCATTGTAATTTTCGCAAGGTTCATTTCGCTACCCGCAATCTTCCTGATGAATTAGTCCTTGAGATCATTCATAGAAAGGGTCTTATCGGATTAAATTTCTTTGCTCCTTTTGTGCATAAAGAAGATCCGAATGGTTTAATCCAACATGTAGAATATGCGCTTACACTCAATGCAAAAGAAGCTCTTTGCTTTGGATCTGATTTTTTCTGTGATAAAGATCCATCTAATCTACAAGCTAAATATCCAGGACAATCCTTTTATCATACACCTTATGATACAGCAGAGTGCTATCCTATTTTATTAGAAAAGCTATCTTTAAAACTAGAACTACCTATTTTGCAATCGATTGCTTATGAAAATGCTAGGGTTTTCTTAAATACTCAAATTTTAGGAATGAGCACTTCTGGAACTTGATTTTTAAGAATATCAAACTGACGAGCTAATTGAAGTGTTTCTTCTTCAGAATGCCCAACTGATTGAATTTGTATTCTAATTTGTTCTCTTTTTTGCATCCAATCCCTTAATAGAATTTTATGCAAAACCTCTAAAAAACCTTCTTTTGTTTTATTTAAGTTGATCTTACGTTGTAAAAGTTCAGATAAAAGTTTTTGCTCTTCTGGATCATTTAAGCTACTACCAATTGCTAAAAGATCAAAGCAACCTGATTGATGTTCTATTAGTAGGGATATATAAAGTTTCCAAATGTTTGGAACTCGGAAATGATCCCGCTTTAGATTAGCTTTGGCAATATCGACGATCTCTGGATATTGAGAAGCTCCCATTAATAACCAACGCAATAAGTCAAGCTCTAAAATGCGATCTCCATCCACCTCTTGTAAAGTTATCGATTCTTGCTTAGAAATAAAGAGATCCGGAATACAGATCTGATTCATTCCAATACTAGCCTCTGGCACCTGCGCAATTTCGGCCAGTTTTCTTAAACTCTCATATACTAGTACTGGCTGCTGCCAATGATGGATTTGGTCTACTATTTGATTGACTACTTGATTTTTTTGCGAAGGAGTTTGCAAGTCGTTATCTTTTGCTAAATAAAAAAATAAGAAATTTAAATAATCTGAGCTAGTCTCTAAAAGATGAGCAAAATAGCTAGGCCCTTTTTCTCTAAGTAATAAGTCAGGATCCTTTTCTTTTTCTAAAGTAACCACTCGCGTGTCAATTCCATTTTTTTGAAATAAGTCCCCTATTTTTTGCGTTGCGCTCTGACCTGCTTCATCGGCGTCTAAAGCCAGATAGATTTTCTTAATACCTAGCTGGAGTAGCTCTTTAATATGCTCTTCCCCAAATGCTGTACCTTGAGCTGCAACCACATAGTCAAAACCTGTATCGATTAATCGCAAAGCATCAATTTGTCCTTCTACAAGGATTGCAATTTGTTGTTTTGCAATCCTCATACGACAATAGCTCAATCCAAATAGCACACGAGATTTTTTAAATAGAATGGTTTCTGGGGAATTGATGTACTTACCTCCAAATGTAGTTTGTTTATATTTACGGGAGGAAAAACCAATCACTGCACCTAAAGAATCTAGAATAGGAAAAGTAATTCTCTCGCTAAAAAAATCTCGTTGCTTTCCTCCAGATTGTTTGATTAGACCAGCTTGTAGCATGACGTCTTCTTCAATACCACATGTATGTAAATACTGGACCAATAAACTATACTGCTTCGGAGCATATCCGATTTGAAAACGACGAATAAACTGCAGAGTAATCCCTCTTGCATATAAATAGTTAAGGGCTTCTATCCCTTCCTCTGTATATAATAATAAATAATGATATAGCTCGCTTGCAGAAGCTAAGGCCCTCTTTAATGCAATTTTATTAGGGGTTTTTGCTTTGCCTTTTTCCTCTTCTTTCTCCAAATGCACTTGAAAACGCTCCGCAAGGCTTTCCACCGCTTCGGTAAATGACATTCTTATATGAGTCATTAAAAAAGAAATAGCATCCCCATGAGCTCCACATCCAAAACAATGATAATGAGCATTGCCTTTTTGTATAATAAAAGAAGGGGTTCTCTCTTCATGAAAAGGACATAGTGCTTTATAAGTAGATCCACTTCTTTGAAAAGTGAGATGAGCCGACAATACTTCGAATAAATCAATTTTATGGCGAAGCATCTCCAGGCTATCTGAAGTAAATAAAGGCATAAGGTTTATAGATTACCGCTTCTTTAGTTTTTTTAAGTTTGCATTAGGCAACTAAACTGCGTCAAGTTTTTCTCTATTAATAACAGTCTTGTTCTTAAAAAAATATAGATTAAAATTTATTTAAGAGAGGAGGGTGTACAAATATATTTACGATGATTTGAAAAATCACTTTATTTAAAAATCAAATATCCTTTAAAAATTTTGTTGAACAAACTTTTGTGAGGCAAAATGGATAAATTAGAAGAATTATTACTTGATTCTTTACCTAAAGAAGAAAAAACTACTTATTTTTCTCAAATAGGAACAATGCAAGACTCCTCTTTAACCCAACTAAGAGAACAGATTAAAAATGTTATGCTCCCTTTATTACTAAAAGTATTTCAGATTAAAATACATCTAAATAAAGAAACCATAATCAATACCCTACCTATTAAAGAAAGTGATGAGGAATCCATTATTCATAAACTGAAACTGCTAGATAAAGATATCAAAACACTAATGATGTGGTGTCAAGCATGTATCAAACAAATTCAAGAAGCTCTTAAATATAGATCGCCAGAACTCTAGGTTTAAACAATTGCACTCCGATTACTAGACCCCTCTAATAAACGCTGATGGTACAAATTTTATAAAAAATTAAATAATAAAAATTAATGAAGTTTAAGTTTTATTCCTCAATAAAACCTTGCATTCTCCTGCCTTAGATTGGATAATAAAGAGCTTCAAAGCGAGGTATTAAAAATGAAAGAAGAAAAACCCTCTTCTATGATGGCTCAATGGCATCACTGTAAAAAACAAGCAGGAAATGCCTTGTTGCTATTTCGCCTAGGGGATTTTTATGAGGCGTTTGAAAACGATGCTGTGCTTTTATCAAAACAATTGGATATAACGCTAACTAAACGACAAGACATCCCTATGGCGGGAATTCCTTTTCATACATGCGATGCGTATATTGACAAACTTGTTGCAAAGGGATATCGTATTGCTATTGCTGAACAACTAGAGGATCCACAATCTGTTAAAGGAATTTTAAAACGAGAAGTCGTCAAAATCATTACTCCAGGAACAATTGTTCACTCCAATCTGCTATCAGCAAAGTTCAACAATTTTCTTGCCTGTTTCATCCAAATTAATGAAGCTTTTGGTCTTGCTGTACTTGATGTTACCACTTCTGAATTTCGTGCTATGGAATTCGAAGATCAAAAGCAGCTATTTGATGAACTGAACCGTATCCAGCCCAAGGAGCTTTTACTTCCCCAAAAATGGATGACTCAACACCCTCATTTTCTTGAAGAAATAGATCGTCAATTTAAACCAGCTATTCATATAAAAGAAGCATGGCATTTTGAACACAAGCATGCTTGTGATGTGCTTTTAAGGCATTTTAAAGTTGGTAGTTTAGATAGTTTTGGATTAACAGGTATGGTTGCTGCTATTAATGCAGCTGGTGCTATTTTACATTATGTACAAGATGAATTAAATCTTCCCATTCACCATATTAAGAGTATAAAAAAAGAACACTCTTCATCTTACATGCTACTAGATCGAACTACTCAAAAACATCTAGAACTTTTTCAATCAATCCAAGATGATTCCTCCCATACCCTGCTGCAAGTTATTGATTATACCCTAACTCCAATGGGTGGACGCCTGCTTAAATACTGGCTCGCACATCCTTTGTTGGATCTAACTGAAATTCAACAAAGGCAAGATGGTATTGAGGAATTTTTAGCAAAATGGCAACTGAGTGAACAGATCTTTAAGCATTTAAAAGAAATTCGCGATTTAGAACGTTTAATTATGCGAATTGAAACCGATTATGCAACTCCACGTGATTTGGGAGTCTTTCGCCTTTCTTTAGAACAAATTTTCCCTATTTCCCATATTTTTGAAAATCATTTCTTTAGCGAATTGATTATTAAAAATAAAACAAACTTAAAAGATGTTTCAAACCTTGTGCAACTCTTACAAAAAGCACTTATAGACACCCCTCCTTTAAAATTGAAAGAAGCCGAGATATTTCGTATAGGTTTTTCAGAAGAACTTGATCAATTACAATCCATCAAAAAAGACTCTCACAGTTGGATTGCTCAATATCAAACACAATTAAGAGAAGAAACTCAAATCAAAAATCTCAAAGTAGGATATACAAAAGTCTTTGGCTTTTTTATTGAATTAAGTCGTGGAAAGACAGAAAAAATTCCCTCTTCTTTTCAAAGAAGACAAACCTTAGTAAATGCAGAACGCTTTACAACCCTAGAATTAAAAGAATACGAACATAAAATAATACATATAGAAGAACGTATTTGTGCACTAGAATATTTATTGTTCACACAATTAAAAAAACAAATTGCAGAACATGCTTCTTCGATTTATCTCATTGCACGCGCAATTGCTGAAATCGATGTGATTTGTTCGTTGGCGCAGGCAGCAAAACTCCAAAAATATATAAAGCCTACTGTCAATTCCAGCGATCTATTTCATATTGAGAAAGGACGTCATCCAGTGATTGAAACTGTAATGAAAAAAGAACTGTTTATACCCAATGATGTTTTTTTAAATGCCACAAGTCATCGGCTGCACTTAATTAAAGGTCCCAATATGGCGGGTAAATCCACGTTTATTCGTCAAGCAGCACTAATTGCAATTCTTGCACAAATGGGCAGTTTTGTTCCTGCTAAAAGCGCTACTATAGGTATTATTGATAAGGTTTTCAGTCGAATTGGAGCAAGTGATGATTTAGCAAAAGGACTTTCGACTTTTATGGTAGAAATGACAGAAACAGCAAACATTCTTAATAATGCAACAAATCGTTCTTTGGTGATTTTGGATGAAATTGGTCGAGGAACTAGTACATATGATGGGATTTCTATTGCATGGTCTGTTGCAGAATATCTATTAACTCAACCTGGAAAGCAAACCAAAACCTTATTTGCTACTCATTTCTGGGAATTAACTGAATTAGAGCAAAAGATTCCTGGAGCTGTAAATTACAGCGTCTCTGCCCATGAGTCTGAAAATAAAATCATATTTTTACATAAAGTCATAAGAGGAAGTACGGATAAAAGTTACGGCATTCAAGTAGCACGGTTAGCGGGATTGCCTTACTTCGTGATCAAACGCGCACAACAAATGCTAAAAGGCCTAGAACAAATATCTATGGCTAAACCCAAAACAGAAAAACAACTCTGTCTTTTTATCAATACAGAGACAGAAAGTAAACCAGCTATTTTAGAAGAACTTAAAGAAATCGATCCTAATAACCTCACCCCTTTGGCTGCTCTACAAAAACTCATTGATTGGAAAGAGAGAGTAAAATAATGGTTTTTGATCCTAAACAACTAGATTTATTTCCTGTGCAACCTGGTGTCTATCTAATGAAAGACAAAGCAGGCAGGGTACTCTATGTTGGGAAAGCTAAATTACTTAAAAATCGTTTAAAACAATATTTCTCTCTTAGCGATACTAGAGCTATGATTCCTCTGTTGATTGCACAAATTGCACAAATCGATACAATTGTAGTTTTTTCTGAAAAAGAAGCCTTGCTTTTAGAAAGTACTTTGATCAAGCAACACAAACCTAAATTTAATGTACTGCTCAAAGATGATAAAACCTTTATTAGTCTATGTATCAATATAGATCATCCATGGCCTATGCTACGTCTTATGCGTTATAAAGGAGTTATAAAAGACAAGGGGCTGTATTTTGGACCTTACACAAGCGCTATCGCAGCAAGAGAAATTTATGAATTATTAAATAAATTATTCCTCTTACGTCAATGTTCAGATAATGAACTTAAAAAACGCACCAGGCCTTGTTTGCTTTATGAAATGAATCGCTGCCTTGCTCCTTGCATTAATTTATGCACTAAAGAACAATATGATCAACAAGTACAAAAAGTGATCTATTTTCTAAAAGGAAAAAATCAAGATATTCTTCCTGAACTCTATGAGCAAATTCAACAGGCCTCTGATCAATTACAATTTGAAAAAGCGGCTTCTCTACTTAAAACCATTCGCTATCTCGAACATGTTTTGCAATCCTCTACAGCTAGCTATCATATAGAATCTACTGATGCTATAGGGATCTATCGCCAAGCAGATGAAATCTGCCTTTTTCTCTTATTTTTGCGCCAAGGAAGATTAACCGGTTCTATGCATTATGCATTTTCTAATGTTATTGAAGATGATGATGAATTGCTTACCTCTTTCATTCTACAGCATTATCAAAACAGTAAAAATCTTCCAAAGGAAGTCCTAACCCCTATCCAGTCCTCTTTGGCTTTGATAGAGCTTCTCAAAAGTACCTGCAAGATCCAGCTATTTTTTCCTAAAAAAGGAGAAAAATTGACCTTATTAAAGCTAGCAGAAGAAAATGCCAAGAGTACCTTTAAACAGGAAAAAGATGAAAAACGCCTTAAGGAAAAAATGTTACTCGATCTCCAAGACACCCTACAGCTCAATCGCTATCCTAAAAGAATTGAATGTTTTGATACCTCTCACTTAGCAGGTAGTGATTCTGTGGCTTCTGTAATAGCTTTTACAGATGGCGTCAAAGATACTAAATACACAAGACTCTATAAAATCAAAACCCAGCATACAGGTGATGATTATGCCTCCATGCAAGAAGCTCTTTTTCGCCATCTATCCCGTGCTAAAGCAGCAGATAACCTTCCTGACTTAATCATCCTTGATGGAGGCAAAGGGCACCTAACCATAACTCTTGAAGTGTTTAAAAAACTCGATATAGCTTCCATAGATCTAATTGCATTAGCCAAAGAAGCCTCTCGTCATGACAAGGGAATAAGTCAAGAGAAAGTGTATCTTCCTTACAATCACGATCCCATATTACTTAACCCCAGATCCTTTCTATTACTGCTCTTACAAAAAATCCGTGATGAAAGTCATCGCAAAACAATTGCCTTTCATCAAAAAAGACGTAAAAAAAGACTCATCTCTAGTGCATTAGATAACATCCCCGGTATTGGCCCCATCAAAAAAAAACGACTTCTTACCCATTTTGGCAGCATAGAAAGAATCAAAAAAGCCTCTACTCAAGATCTTTTGCAAATTAAAGGCATTACTCAATCTGATGTAAATGCGCTGCAAAAAGAGTTAAATCCTAATTAAAAAAATATAATATAAATTGACTACTGCAGGCTCTTCTAAGATGTCTTTCTTTAAACTCTTTTATTTATTCTTCAGACAAACCAGTAGCCTGAATGATTAGATCCATTCCACAACCTGGATTTGATCTAGTGAAAGAACGTTTCCTTCAATCATAGTGGAATAGTGTGTTGTATAAAGACATGCTGTTCCTCATAAAGAGCTCAATACCGTTGGAGTCAAAGAAAGATATCAGATCTTTTCCTTTACGGACTCGATACATATCAGGTTAATCAAAATACTAGGGGTGATGGTATAATTAGGTAAAAATTTTATCGGCATTTCTGAATCTTAATTCAGCCAATAAAACGCAGATAAAGCAAGATTTTAAGATAAATTTTTAAGGCTCATCTTGTTGCATAAAAAACTCTTGAATAGCTTGAAAATAAGCTAATGCAACTTCTTTTAAACGAGAAGAGCAAGGATATCCTTGAATTTCTGTATCTGAATGAGAAAGTCTTAATGCTTCCGCTAAATTATTTTGCACAAGAGACTCTCCATAACAAAGCGGTCCATGTACCAGTCTTGTCAGAGCCAAATTACGAGCATAAACACCTTTTTCTACTTCAATACTTGCTGTCTCTAAGTAACGAGCCCCATCTGATGGAGCAACAGAGGAAATTTGAAGATGCTCATTGAATTTTTTTAGAACTATCTTAGAGAATTGTTTAGATAGAATAAAATCAGAAGTAACCAGTAAACGAAGGAATTCATAGCGAGATTTTTTCTCTTTTAATTCTCCATTACCAAAAGAACCTGGAATAAATACCATGTTATAGTTTTTATCTGTAGTGCAAGTATACTTCTCTCCTTCAGAGTCATGTGCATTATAGTGAATGATTACTGTAACATCTGGTTTAAAAGTATTAATTTTTTCCGCACGAGCATATAAATCTACTCCATTATAAATGCCACGAAAAAGCTGTGCTAGTGTTTTTTTTGTTAACCATAGATCTGGGTGTGTTTGTAAAAATTGAAAGAAATTTTGAGAAAGTGCTCCCTCTGCTTTTTTTGTCCTGGTTAAGAAAACCTCTGCCCCTTCTTTTTCCAACAGCTCTTTTAAATAAAGAGCTGTTAGAAAAGTTAAATCCCCTTCATTAAAGGCAAGCAGCTTCTTCTGAAAATTAATTTCTACAAACCTTTGTTCTAAATGAGAATATTCACTTCCAAAATGTCCTGGATCAATGGCAATTTTGCAATTAGCTAAGCTTTTTTTAAGAGTTGGTAAAGCATTAGATGAGCCAAGTATTAGATAATATTCTTCTTGACCTTTCTGCTTATCCTCTAAGGAAGCATATATAGTAAAAGCATCATCAGTGAGTAAAAAATAGTTTTGTGATTCTTTGGCTTTAATCAAATACTTTAGTTTATTTTCTATTTCTTGCTTACTAACTCTGCCTTGATAAGAATCAAAATCCTGAAAAGAAAAAGAATAGATAAAACAAGGGAAAAGAAGAGTAGCTAAATGTAGCAAGATTTTATACATTTAAAGTTCCTCTATTTATTAATAAATAATCTCTAGAAATAAAGTCCCCTGGTGTCCTAGATAGGAAGAGAAAAGATCTGATAAATCTTTTTCAATCTGCTCAAAAATTTGAATCTCTTTTATCTGTTTAAGCAAATCAAGGACAATGGTAATTTCATTATATCTATTTAAGCAAATTTTTATTGTTGGATTTTGTAAAGGAAACACTTGATGCATATAATATTCAACGTATCTATGCAAAATAGATAGATGAACAAAGACATCTGCATTACCTACTGTAAATCTATAGTAGCGTCCGATTAGAGTAATAACAACCCTTAATGCCACTGTAGTAAATAAAATACTTAGGCTAAAATAGAAAAATACTTCTTTATAAGCAGCAATTGCATCATACAAAATAGACCTTTTAAGTTAAAAACTCTCATCATAATAATCAGAATCGGTAGTTGGCTTTGCCGTTTTTACTCTATCTTGTAAAAGATCTTCTAATTTTTGTTCTTTTTTAAGCCTAGGCATTATTAAATTTTTAAATATTATGTGTATCGATCCTACGTGCAACCCGGTTAATTTACTAATGTCCTCCAGAATTTTCATATGAATCTCTTCAGCTTTCTCTGGAATAGAAATTCCATACGAAATATTGAGCTCAACTCGAATATTGACCGAATGTTTTTTCTGATCTTGTTCAACATGGATACCTTTTACACCTTCTAAGATCTCTCTGCCTAAAAGACTATCAAAAAGATTTCCTTCTAAAGGCTCTATGTCTTTAACCTTGGTTAAACAATGCCATACAATTGATTGAAATACTTTGCTCTCTACATCGCGAACAAAGACAGTTTCTGGCAAATCTAATTCTTTACTATCAATATCTTTTAATTGATTATGCATGAGGTCATACCGTAATTTATATCCAAAAACCCATTGTAACAAGCTGTAGATTAATCAGCTAATCTTCTTTATTTTAATTAAATTTTTTAATAATTTGCTATATTTTAGCCAATCCGCTATCCTTCTTAGCTAAAATCATCAATAGATGAATCATGAGTTTGCTATTTTATATTACAATTAGTCTTTTTTGGGGATGGATTACAGCGCGCTTTGCTCAAAAAAAAGGTCTAAACCAAAAAAACTGGTATATTGCAGGGATGCTATTTTGTGCTTTGGCATTTATTATGGTTCTTTTCCAACGTAAAAAGAATCTTAAAATGCCAGAGCCTGTAGATAAGTCACAATTAATTCCCATTCATCTATCTCATAGGGAATGTCTTTGGTACTATCTAAATAAAACAGGGCAGCAATTTGGACCTATTAGTTTTCAAGCTCTAATCAATGACTGGGAAAATAATAAGATAGAAGAAGAATCTTACGTATGGAACGAAGATCTAGACGACTGGAAAAGATTTAAAGAAGTTTTACAAAAAACTACGCTTAAATCTTAAGCGTAGTTTTATAAAAAAATACTACCAGCTAGCTTTAACTATTCCTGGAATTAATCCCAAATTAGCCATTTCACGGAAGCAAAGGCGAGACATTTTAAATCTCCTTAAATATCCACGAGCTCTGCCTGTAAATTGGCAACGATTGCGCAACCGAACAGGTGAGGAATTACGAGGCATTTTGTTTAAGGTGATTTTTGCAGCTAAACGCTCTTCATCACTTTTATCGATATCGACTATTATTTTTTTTAATTCTTGACGCTTGTCCCATTTTAAACTAACTAGTTTTTCGCGTCTTTTTTGCTTTGCTATTGAAGATTTTGTTGCCATATCCTTATAACTCTTACTTCTTGCGAGCAGGGCCTTTTTGGCGCTGTTTGCGGTTAGGATCCATTTTATTAATGACATAAATGCGTCCGCATCTACGAACGATCTTATCCCCTTTTGAAGGGTCTGCTTTAATCGAGGCTTTTACTTTCATGATTTACCTGAGAGAAAAAAACTAAAATTCTAGTAAACTTATAAGCAATCGTTAGATTTGTTGCAAGCGCAATTCTTTTGTAAATTCTTTTATTTAAAAAGAATTCTGCTTGAGAAATTTACACTCCCTTATGTATATTGTTATACAAGTTTTGAATCTTTTATGGCACAAGGAATTAAAAAAAATGAAACGTACATACCAACCTAGTAAAAAGAAAAGAAGAGCCGCCTGCGGTTTTCGCAAAAGAATGAAAACTAAAGATGGCCGCAAGATTATTAATAGACGTCGAAGAGCCGGACGTAAGCGCCTTGCCCTGTAACACATCTTGGCGATTTCCTAAATCAGCACGGATTTTAAAAAGCTCCCATTTTAGACGTTTGACCAAAAGTAACCGTCGCATTTTTGGAGAAATGATTTCCGTGGATTTTCAACGTTCACAAGGTCTTGATTCCAAATTGGGTATCACTGTCTCTAAAAAATTTGGAAAAGCCCACGATCGCAACCGTTTTAAACGCGTTGTTAGAGAGGTTTTTCGTGAAATGCGCTCCCATCTACCCATTGGGTTAGAAATAAATATTTCCCCTTGCTCTCGCTTAGGGGTGATATCCAAGCAAATCGTACTCATTGACTTAAAGCGCATTGTAGAAAAAATTATACAAAGCGATAACAATGTCACCATTTCCTCATCTTAACTCAGACCAAAGACAAGCGGTTATTGCCACTGAAGGTAGAGTCCTTATTTTAGCAGGGGCTGGTAGTGGAAAGACAAGTGTATTAGCCTATCGCATTGCTTATCTGCTTCAATCTCTTAAAGTTGAACCCGAGGCGATTTTAGGTTTAACTTTTACCAATAAAGCTGCTCAAGAAATGAGAGAAAGAGTTGCTCGTATTGTAGGGATAAAGCTTGCTAAAAAACTTACCTTGAGTACCTTTCATAGTTTTTGTATGCAGCTTTTGCGCAAAGAAATTCATCATCTAGGATATACCAATAACTTTACCCTTTATACAGAAAAAGAGGTGCGCCGCATTGCTCTGCAAGTGACAAAAAACCTACTTGAACATGAAGGAGAACTTCCCTCTTTGGAAAAAGCACTACAGAAAATTACTCAGATTAAAAATAAAGGGTTAAATCCAATCGATCTAGAAGCTACAACTTGGCATGATCAATTTTGTCAGGATTTATATACACGCTTAGAATCATGCTTATGTGCATACAATGCTGTTGATTTTGATTCGCTTTTGTCTCTTTCAGTTACTCTTTTTGAAAAATACAAAATACAAATGTTACCCTATCAAAAAAGATATTGCTATATCATGATTGATGAATACCAGGATACTAATCCCATTCAGTACCGATTAGCTGAACTGCTTTCTGCATATCATCATAATTTATGCGTAGTAGGCGATGATGATCAATCCATTTATGGATGGCGCGGTGCTGAAATTAAAAACATCTTAGACTTTGAATCAAAAACCACTATCAAGTTAGAACAAAACTATCGCTCTACACCTACTATTTTACAAGCTGCTAATGCTATAATTGCCCATAACCAAAAACGCCACAATAAACAACTATGGAGCAATGCAAAACAAGGAGAGCAAATCCACTTATTTCATGCTCCTACCGAACTAGAAGAAGCACAATCTGTAATCCAAAGAATGATCAAACTCAAAAGAGATAAAAAAATTCCTTGGAAAGAGATGGCGATTCTTTATCGCTCTAACCTATTAGCAAGACCTTTTGAATTAGCCCTT
The DNA here is from genome assembly GCA_030916885.1 of Chlamydiota bacterium. Taxonomy (GTDB): domain Bacteria; phylum Chlamydiota; class Chlamydiia; order Chlamydiales; family Rhabdochlamydiaceae; genus Rhabdochlamydia. Next base: position 45,002 of record JAUPVT010000055.1, on the reverse strand, counting down.
ATCCAAGCTGTGTGGCAAAAACAAGATCAATGGGTAAGAGGAATTCCCTATCAGGTATTTGGAGGAACAGAATTCTATGAAAGAGCAGAAATTAAAGACCTTCTTGCCTACTTACGCCTGATTGTAAATACTCTTGATCAAGAAGCTCTTTTGCGCATTATTAATACTCCCCGAAGAGGAATTTCTGATCAAACACTTAAAATACTTACCGATTTTAATCGTAAAAGCAATATTTCCCTCTGGGATCTTTTGGAGCAGATAGCGTCTCCTCTCTCCTCTGAGCTCAAACAACATCTCCCTCATAAAGCACTTAATGCGATTTGTTGTTTTACAAACTTAATCAATACTGCTAGAGATCAATTTTCTAAGTTAGCTCTTTCTGAAGCTTTTACCTGGCTTATTGAAACCATCAATTATAAAAAATCCATTGAAGATGAAGCCAAATCTGAAAAAATGCGTGACTTTAGATGGGAAAACGTCATGTATTGCGTAGATATGATGACCATCTATGAAGAAGAAAAACGTCTTAATGAACAAGAAGAAGAAATTAATCTTGCTGACTTCCTGTCTATAGCCCTTCTCGATCAAAGCCAAGAATTCACCCATACAAAAAAAGCTGATGACGATCATGTTAATCTTATCACATTTCATAGCGCTAAAGGATTAGAATTCACGGCTTGTTTTCTTGTAGGAATAGAAGATCATATCATCCCTCACGAAAAAAGCTTATTTGAAACCGGTCTAGAAGAAGAAAGAAGGTTGATGTATGTAGCCATGACTCGCGCCAAAGAATACCTTTGCTTAAGCATGGCTCGTCAGAGAAAAAAAATGGGAAAAGATCTTACTACTAATCCTTCTCGTTTTTTACTTGAGATCCCTAAGCAGTTATTAAAAATAAGCTCTTGGCAAACTATTTAGTCAAAAATAGTTTGCTGCTTAGAATTTATGAATTTTTTTTTCTAGAAAAATTCCAATAAACTAATATCAACACTAATCTTGGGCAATATGTGCAACTAGGTTAGAAAGAACTTTTACGGAAAGGCCTTTGCTAGCGTCATTTGATCTTTTAATAGATGCATCTGAACGCTATCCTAAAGCCGTTTTTACAGGAGCTGTAACATTTATGTGTCTGCTCATTGATTTGTCCTTTTAGGGCTTCAAATACAGCATCTCTTGTCAATATGGTTTTCTCTTTTCCTACTGGTAGTATCATATAAAACTCCTAAGTTTAGATTTAGTATCGTTAAAAAGACATTGTAGTCTAACAAATAAATATTTTAACAGAATTAGCTTTTTTTTGTATGACAAGAATTACAATCTTAAACTTTACATATTTAATATTGTAATGATTACACATTTATTGACTTGTTAAATTAAGTCTTATATAATCGAAGCCTTAGTAAAAGAGTCGCATGATATAAACGTTTACTTTTTGCTCGTTCAAAGACAGTTTCAGTAAAACTTCAACCGCTTTGCACAATAGACATGTACTATATGCGTTTCATTGATTTTAGTATTATTTGAATAAAGAAACATCATCACTTCTCCAAGTCTTCTAACTGACAGATCTCCTGTAGTTGCAGCTTAAACGAATCAGGCGCATGCTCATAGGCTAATAATAAATACTCTCTTGCTTTTTCTAACTGGTTTTTTTTATACAGAAATTGCCCTAGCAGAAGCTCTATCTCCCAACGATATTGAGGCTCTGCAAAAGCTGCTTTCTGTAAGTATTCAAGTAAGGGTTCTATTGTTTTATCGAAAGATCTGCCTTTGCGATCTCGATCATGAAATTCTATAGAAGCAAGCCGAACATTTGCACCTAATCGATGTATTTTATCTCTTATTAGTATCTTTTTTTTAAATTCTAGAACATAGGGATGGGATCCTTTTTCTTGTAAAAGTTGAGCATATTTTTCTAAATGAAAAAAACAACCTTTTTCTTTTTTTAGTCCCTTCTGCAAAATTTCTTCTTTAAAGCAGGAAGTGGATAAGTGGGAGGCCTTTTGATAAATTCTTTGCCATTCTTCTTCCTCAAAATCCGCATCTATAAGAGAACATACATTTGAAAAATCATCTATTAAAGAGATTAAGAGTTCTTTTAAGAGTTTGTGATCAAGAGGTATAAAGCTCAATCTTGCAAATTCCCTTCCTTTAGGATCTAATAATAAAATCAGAGGGCATTCTTGCACTTGATACTTATCGCGTATTTCTTTTTCTTGTTTCAAAAAAACTTGCCATAGAACCATTTCTTGCGAGACCTCTTTAATAAATTCAGGTTTTTGAAGAAGTTCTGTTTTCAACTGATCCGACCAACAACAGCCCTCTTTAACAAGAAAAACAGCAAGAATGGGTAGATTGTGCTTAGAAGAAAGGGTTAAAGCTTTATTTTCTTCAACTACCCAATCCCCAAAGACTAAACTAGTAAAAGCAAAAAATAAACACCCAATCCGAAACATAATTACAAAAAAAAACAAAATCGATTACTATCAAATCTAAAAGTGACCACTGGTTTTTCTATAAGAAATGTCTGTATTTCCTACTACTATTATTTTACGACATCGTAAAGAAAATTTAAAAAAATGCAGCTTACGCGGCACAGAAGTAAGAGAAGATTGCAAGTTTTTTACATATCCTACTCAGTGCTTACCTGATTTGTCCTCCTATGTTTTACTCACTTTAGATGCTCCTTGCCTTTCCTTGAAAGATGCAAATTACGGTTTGTTTTTAATAGACGCAACCTGGAGATATGCTCAAACCATTTTTAAAAACCTATCACAGCCCCATCGTTTTATCTCACGTAGCCTTCCTTCCCATTTTCAAACCGCTTATCCACGGAAACAAGACGACTGCTTAGATCCTCAAAGAGGCTTAGCGTCTATCGAAGCCCTATTTTTAGCTTATTATATATTAGGCAGAGATCATAAAGGGATTCTTGATTTCTATTATTGGAAAAACCTGTTTATAACAAAAAACCAAGCATATGGCCTAAGTATTTGAAAACCAAGGCAATCTTGACTTTTAAACGGCTTTGAATTAAAGTGTTTTTCAATGCAAATTTATTTATTTTAGGGCTTTAGTGTCTCAACGCATTTATTCTTTTGAAGAACATCAACTTTGCATGAAAAAAGTTGACTCCGATGCTCTGTATGTTATGAAAAAACTTCGGACTGCAGGCTATATAGCCTATCTAGTTGGAGGAAGTGTTCGTGATCTGCTGCTACATAAAAATCCTAAAGATTTTGATATTTGCACGTCTGCACAACCAGAAGAAATAAAAAAAATATTCAGAAATTGTATTTTAGTAGGAAGGCGTTTCCGCCTTGCGCATATTCGATTTGGGAAAAAAATATTAGAAGTTTCCACCTTTCGCTCTGGAGATAATGATCTCGATGAATTGATTGTGCGTGACAATAAATGGGGAACGGCAAAAGAGGACGCTTTAAGACGTGATTTCACAATTAATGCACTTTTTTATGATTCGGATTCTCAGTCCATTATCGATTACATCGGGGGTTTTGAAGATATCAAAAAACAGGTGCTGCGCACGATCGGGCAACCTTTTATTCGTTTTCGTCAGGACCCTGTTCGCATGCTAAGAATGCTTAAATTTCAAGCAAGATTTGGTTTTACCATTGATGATTCCTCACATATTGCCCTGCTTGAATGTCGTCAGGAAATTATGAAAAGTTCCCCGGCGCGCATACTAGAAGAGTTGCTGCGCATGTTGGAATCTAAAGCTTCCGAACCGTTTTTTCGTCTTCTTGCAGAACATGGGTTTATGCATTTATTAATGCCATCAATAGGAAATTTTTTAGATTCTAAAGATGCAGAAGAAGTCTTCTCTTTTCTAAAAGAAATCGATAATTATTTTATGGAATCTGATTATATAAACCTCTCCCGTGCTGTTTTACTAACTGCTTTGGTATTTCCTATCCTGGAAAAAAAAATCTATACACATTATGTAAATCGAGATATCATCCTGCATTTAGGACAAATAAATGAAGAGGTGCATGAACTGCTTGATGAAATATTTCGCCCCTTTATCAATCTTTCTCGTAGATTACGTACAAGCTTGCAGTCGATTTTGGTTTCGCAATATCGCATTACTCCTTTTGATTCTAAAAAGTCAAAGCGTATTCGAATCCCTCAAGACCCAGATTTTATGCAAGCTATGCAATTTTTTAAAATTCGTTGTACATTAGAACCAGCTCTTAAAGTTGTATGGGAACAATGGAACCTAGCCTTTACAAATCCTACATCTAACAAACGAAGGCGACGTAAAAAAAAAACAAAAACAGATGAAGCCTCAGCAACTTAATCTAACTTCTGATATTCAACTGGAATATTTGGGACCATCCATTAATTTGGGCCCTCTGCCTGCTGTATTTTATTTTGCTCTATCTGCTACAGATTCTCTCTCATTAGATCCCTTTGACCAACCAGCCGTCTATCTTTCCCAATTTTCTTTAAGGATTTTTTCGATAACTCTTCCTTATCATGAAGAAGGAAAGCCTGCTACAAAAGGGCTTACCGAATGGGTAGCAGCTATGCAAAAAGGGGAAGATCTATTAGGAACTTATCTGAAAAAGATCCAAAATGCTATCACTTTTCTGCTGAGTAAAGAACTCATTCTACCCAATAAGATTGCAACAATGGGACTATCTAGAGGAGCTTTAATTGCCGCACACGTAGCAGCAAACAACGCTGAAATTTCCTATTGGCTAGGATTTGCTCCTTTAACCAAACTATCATATCTTCCAGGTTTTTCAGATCTGATTAGCTGGGACCTTATGCATATTGTTGATCTACTATCTGATAAAAAAATCCGCTGCTATATTGGAAATAGAGATATTAGAGTAGGAACACGCAATTGCTTTGATCTGATAGAAGCGCTTACTGAAGCAGCTTATCAAAAACGATCCCTTTCCCCCCCCATCGAGTTAAGGATCCTACCCTCAATTGGATATCATGGTCACGGCACAGCAAAAGAAACCTTCCATCATGGGGCAAAATGGATAGCTAAGGAGCTTAAGGTCTTTAATGTCTTGTGATCTTTTTATGTTTTGTGGAGAGACAAGCGGTGATTTACATGCAGAATCTCTTTTAACTGAACTCAAAATAAAAAAACCTAATCTTAAAATATTTGGTGTTGCCGGGCCGCGTATGCGGCATCAAGGAGTAAATTCTATTCTTGCCATGGAAGAGTTGCAAACTATGGGGTTTATTGATGTATTTTGTGCATTTCCCAAACTGCTACGCATATTTTATAAGGTAGCAAACGCTATTTTAGAATTACAACCAAAAATGGTATTTACCATTGATTATCCAGGTTTTAGTTTGCGATTACATAGACACTTAAAAAAAAGAGGCTTTAAAGGACAAGTTGTGCATTTTATCTGCCCTTCAGTATGGGCATGGGGAAAACATCGGGTTGCTTTTATGGAAAAGCATTTAGATCACTTATTTACTATTTTGCCCTTTGAGTCACAAATTTTCCGAAGACTTCCTACGCAATACGTTGGTCATCCTCTTAATTCTCGTATTCAGTCTTATAAATACCAAAATCTTTTTTTTCCAAAGGATAAGCAAATCATTGCGCTATTTCCAGGAAGTAGATCTAAAGAGATCGAGCGTAATTTACCTATTTACCTCGATGCCTGTAGGGTTCTTTGTGCGAGCAATCCTAATTTACATATTGCTCTTTCTGTAGCACAACCTAAGTTTCATTCTCAAATCCTCTTCATTTTACAAAAAAAAACATGGAGCTATCCGATTACTCTTGTTCCCCATACTCATAGTTATGAACTTATGCAAAAAACCCATCTTGGAATCGCTAAATCAGGAACGGTAACTCTTGAATTAGCTCTTCACTTTGTTCCTACAGTGGTTACCTATGGGTTATCCAAACTTGATCTAATTATTGCAAGAGATCTATTGCGTATCCGACTACCGTTTTATTGTTTAGTAAACATCGTTGCAAATGAAGAGATCTTTCCCGAGCTAATTGGGCCTTATTTTACTAATACCTCTCTTTTATCTCACATGTATCACTTGCTTGAAAATCACCCAATTTATCAAGAAAAATGTAAGCATATAGTAACTCTACTTGGCACAGAAAACACAGCAAAAGAGGTGAGTAAGCAGATTTGTCTGATGCTCAGCAATTAAAATCTTATTTTATCTAGAAAAAAATACAGGTTTTTACTAAATTTGGTCTACTTTATGAAAGAATTACATATTTACATCGACCGTCTTAAAACAGGTCAAATAGAAAGGATTTCTGAAAGCATTTCATCTAATTTTTTAGAAATTGATGAACAGGATCTTGCCTTTGATAAAATATTCAAGCTAGAAGCAGAAGCCTATTTAGCAAATGATCATTTAATTATACAGTTTACGCTAAATATCAATGCTTTTATCCCCTGCTCTATTTGCAATGCAATGACAGAAAATTTTTTAAAAATAGACAATACCTGCTTTTCGATAGCATTATCTGAAATTAAAGGTGCTGTTTTTGACTTTACCGATGAAATACGCTCTACCATTCTCAATCTAGTCCCCTCTTTTTCCGAGTGTAATCAAGGTAATTGCCCAGACAGGCCTCTATTAAAAAAATATTTAAAAACCCCTACAAAAGATGACCCTAGCAACAAAAAAGACGTCTATTTTCCTTTTGCAGGAGACAATTTTTTCATTGAACTTTAAATAAAATCTTAAATTAGTTATAAATAATCCAAATGATTTTTTAAGGAGTATTTAATCATGGCTGTACCCCGTAATCGCACTTCTAATGCTCGAAAGAATTCCCGCCGTGCTCACCACGCTAAAAAACCAAAAAACGTAAATAGTTGCACGAATTGCGCTCAAAGCTGCTTGTCTCATCGCATTTGCTCTCATTGTGGATTTTATGCAGGACGTTTGGTAGTCAGTGAGAGGAAAGATTAAGTCATCCCTATCCATTGGCATTGACTTAATGGGAAGCGATGCCCCGGCAAGAGAATTGCTTAAAATTATTCTCTTGCACTATAGCTCATTTGATGATCCCATTTATTTGACTTTGTTTGGCACTTCAGAAGTGTTTGAAGGTATCTCTTCCCCTTCCGCTTTAATTTCTTTCTTTCCTGTACAGGAAGTCATTTACATGCATGAGCTGCCCTTAGTTGCCATTAAGCGTAAGCCTCACTCCTCTTTATGTATGGGAATTCGTATGTTAAAAGAAGGGCATTTGCATGCCTTTATTTCAGCAGGAAATACAGGTGCTTTAATGAGCTGTGCAAAGCTACACCTATCCTCACTATCTGGCTTAAAAAGACCAGCCTTACTAACCCTGTTCCCTGGACATCAATCGAAGATTGCTCTACTCGATGTAGGAGCTAGTATTTCTTATAAAGCAACTCACCTTGTGCATTTCGCTACCATGGGAATTGCCTATCAAAAAAGTCGAGGTATTGTTTTCCCTAAATTGGCACTTTTAAATATTGGCTCAGAAGCAAAAAAAGGCACTCCTGAGTTAAGAGACGCCTATCAAATTCTAAAGCATTTATCTGATAAAAATGATTTTATATTTATAGGGAACGTAGAAGCTAGAAATGTATTTCAAACAGAATTGGATGTATTAATCACTGATGGGTTTACCGGTAATATTTTTTTAAAAACCTCTGAAGGAATCGCTTTTAATATTCTAAAAATGATTAGTGATATTGACAAAGAAACGCATTCTTTGCCATTACAAAGAGCCCTTCATGAATTACGTCAAAAGCTCGACTATTCTAAATACCCAGGAGCCCTTCTTGCAGGAATTGATAAAATTGTGATCAAGTGCCATGGAGAAGGATCTTCTTCGAGCATCCTAAGCAGCATTAATAATGCTTGTCAGTTAATTAAATATAATTTTATTGACAAGGTTAAAGAACAGTTGCAATCTTTGCTTTTTTCTGGAAAAAGAACATAAAATCTTATAGGATTACTTCTTTTAAGTCATATACTCACTAAAATCTGTTCGCTTAAAGGACCCGATGCAAGAAATTTTATTAAATATCGAGTCAAAAGAAGTTCGTTATGCTGTGCTTAAACACGGAACTCTTTATGATTTGATTGTAGAAAGAAAGAAAAATCGACAAATAGCCGGTAATATTTATCGCGGATGTGTAACAAATATTTTACACAATATCCAATCTGCTTTCATTGATATTAATGAAGGAGAAAATGGATTTATCCATATTTCTGATATTTTGGAAAACACGCAAAAGTTTCAAGAAATATTTGATATGGATTTTGAATGGAATCATCAGATCTCCGCAAAGCAGCCAAAGCAACGCAAAGAGACTGACATTTCTAAGCTCTTAAAGCCAGAGCAATCTGTACTTGTACAGGTAGTAAAAGAACCAATAGGCACTAAAGGAGCGCGGTTAACCTCTAACATATCTATTCCGGGTAGATATCTTGTTTTACTACCTAACACTCCACATCGAGGGGTATCGCGTAAGATAGAAGACCCTGCTTCAAGAGATCGATTAAAAAAACTTATTCGTGCTTTTGAAATGCCCCAAGACATGGGCCTTATTTGCCGAACAGCAAGCATGAATGCTTCTGCTGAAATGCTTATTAATGAAGCAAGCGAGCTTCTTAAAACATGGCAGCACATTATCGATCAATTTCATAAAGCCAATAAACCCACATGCTTATATGAAGAATCCGATCTAATTAAGCGTGCTATTTTAAGTGCAATTGACAAGAAGTTTGAGCGCTTATTGGTTGATGATCACTCTGTTTATCAAAGATGTAAACGCATGTATACAAAATACGCATCAGAGCACCATTTAAAAATTGAGTTGTATAGAGATAAAGTGCCCATGTTTGAAAGATTTGGAGCAGAAAGAGAAATTGAAAGAGCTCTGCGACGTAAAATTTGGCTCCCAAGCGGTGGTTATTTATTCTTTGATCGAACAGAGGCAATGTTCACAATTGATGTAAACTCAGGACGCTCTCAAAGTTCGGCATCTGATGTAGAAGAAGCATTAGTACATATTAATATGGAAGCTGCAGAAGAAATCGCTCGTCAACTTCGTTTGCGCAATATCGGAGGTTTAATCATTTGTGATTTTATCGATATGCGCTCTCGTAAAAATCAACGTCGAGTCTTAGAGCGCTTAAAAGAGGCAATGAAAGATGATTCGGCCAAATGTACAATTTCAGGTATGAGCGAGTTTGGTTTGGTCGAAATGACTAGGCAACGTAGCCGAGAATCTCTTACTCAAACCATGTTTATAAGCTGTCCTTATTGTCACGGAAGCGGAATGATAAAAAATCATGAAAGCGTCTCCATTGAAATTAAACGGGCTCTTAAAAAGCTAATTTGCCAACAACAACACTTTGGTCTCAAATTAGTTACTCATCCAGAATTAGAAACCTATTTAAATCAATATGATAAGAAAAATTTGATAAAACTAGTAGAAAGCTGGCATGCACAACTCTCTTTTGAGAGTAATGACAACCTACATTTAAATGAATTTCAATTTTATTCAATAATCAATGGAAAAAAACTCGAAATCTAATTCATTTTTAGAGCAGCTGCAGCTTGCTATTAACCAAAATCTCATCCCTAAGAAATCCGCTACAATTTTGCGCGGATTTTATTTAGAATATAAAGCAGCAGCTCTGCAGGCCAGAGAAAAAACAGAACAGATTTTCCTTACCTTTTTAGAACTTGTCATTCTGCAATGCTCTTCTCCTTTTTCTTTTTCTCATTACCATCAACGATTGCGTAAAGATTTTGATTATCACAAATTTGCTCTTGATTTTGTAAGACCTCTTATCGATATACCTCCTTCTTCTTTAAAAGGAGAACCCTACCTAGAGGAAATGAATTCTCACTTAAAGAACAAAGACAATGTTGTTCTTTTTGCTAATCATCAATCTGAGGGGGATCCTCAAATGATTAACATTTTATTAGAGAAAAAATTTCCAAAGATTTCAGAGGAGCTCATTTTTGTTGCTGGAGATCGTGTAATTAGCGATCCATTAGCGGTTCCTCTAAGCCTAGGCTGTAATTTATTGTGTATCTATTCAAAGCGCTATATTGACAATCCTCCTGAACTCAAGATGAAAAAGCAGCTTCACAATAAAAAAACTATGGATACTATGAGTTACCTCTTAAAAAAAGGAGGGAATATTATCTATGTAGCTCCTAGTGGTGGTCGAGATAGAAGCAATAGTAAAGGAGTTATTGAAGTAGCAGATTTTGATCCTCCTAGCATCGAAATGTTTTATCTCATGGCTAAACGCTCTTTATGCCCTACGCATTTTTATCCTCTAGCTTTAAAAACCTACGCTATTCTCCCCCCTCCTAAAGCTATTCAAGTAGAACTAGGAGAATCACGAACGGTGGGCTATGGACCTATCCAAATAGCATTTGGTCCTGAAATTGACATGGAAAACTACGCTCTAAAAAAATCACCAGATAAACATGCACGGCGCAAAGAACGTGCAGAATTCATCTGTAATTTGGTACGCAAGATGTATAATGACTTTTTCTAAAATTGAGACAAATCTGCAAATGCTTGTTCTTGAAATTGGATATCTATGGCCATTATGAGCTTGCTTCTCCAAACTGGTTTTTTTCTAAAGATTTTTTAAACCTGAATGTTGGATTTAATTAAGAATAGGAAAAATAAGACAAAAAAAACCCTCTTGTTATTACATAAGCTTCATTTACAAAAACAACCAAAAAAAGGGGCCAAAACAAGAAAAGTTTAGGGCTAGTTGCCTGATAGAAAACCAAAACTCCGGTTTTAAAGAAATAATTTCTATACCAAATGGAAATGCTTGTTCTTCTGATCTTAACTCTCTATCGGGCAAGTCTTCATTTCCAAAAAGAGCATTTAAATCTACTGATTTCTCATTACCACGGATATTAGACCCAATACTAAATGAATGAAAAATCAAAATACCTATTTTTTTGAACAACAATAATATATATCTAGAAATCCCTAACTCCTGATCATCTTCCTCAAAAAGAGAACGTTTCTCTAAGAATATTTGTTTCTTAAAATGGTAGAGTCTAGGGTTCTCTATGCTCTTTGAGGAGCCATTGGAATCTCAGTATCACTAGCTTAATATAAACGCTTTTTCTCTCCAATTCCGAGAACTACTTGGAGAAAGTTTCTATTAGAGTTAAAGTAATTTTATATTCTATACATTAATTAATACTCCTTTAGTAATAAATATTAAATTAAATAACACTAATTATAATAAATTAATTTTCTGCCTTAAGGTATCTTGAAGAGTTGTATTTTTAAAGATCAGTCAATAAATATGCACACCCATTAAAGAGTGTGCAGAGTTAGTAGTTTATAAAATATATGATAATTTTATCTGAAATTTAATTTTTCAACTGTAAAAATATTTTTTATTGAAGTAGAGCTTCTACCGCCATTACAAGATCTTCTTCCTTAACTGGATTTTGTTTTGAAGAAAATTGAGGAACAATTTCTAAGCAAAATGGGTAAAGCGTTTCTTCTAGTTTTTTTGGCCTATCCGGCAAATTTTGTAAATGAGAAGAAACAGTAGCTCCTTGAATTCCAAGCATCCCAAAAGTAGTTGGATCACTTCTTGATAAAGGACCTCTAGCAATTAGCACATCGGAACAAAGGCTGTCCTCATCAGAGTCACTATCACAAGCAATTCTACCACCGTTTAACCACCATGATTGTATATAGGTTAATGGCTTAGCAACGAGAATACCTATTACCGTAACCTTCGAAGTTATAAAATGATCAGATACTCCAGCTCCTTCTTCTATTTCTTCCAAATCAGCTTGAGATAAACCAACCCCACAAAAAGCCTCTTTATTTTTAAGTAGAATATCACATGTTTTTTCTTTAAACCCTTTTGCTATCTGAGAACCAGAAGAGTCCCATGCTATATAGGCAACCTGTCCTTCTGATTCTATTTGAGGAAAAAAATTTCCCTTACCCTCTTGATTTAAAGGAATAGGTGAAGAAACAATAAATCTTGGTATTTTTGTTTCTTTATTAAAAAAAGATGAAGTTAGCTTTGGAAAGTTTACTTGAAGAAGGTTCAAAATAGTCGTGCATTCTTCTGACTTTTGCAATGTAGCAAGGAGAGGCTCTGATAAACCAATAGTATCTTTTATATCTTCTCTCAAAAAAATAGGTACATCACTGCTTACTTCTGGAGCTTTAATACGAAGCTTTAGCTCTTGGTAATTTACTTGATTTTGGTCATATAGCTTAAAACTGATTTGCTTACCTAGAGAAGATGATAACCTCTCTTGTAAATATTTAAAATTTTTTCTAACTACTGATGGGCTTTGAGATCGTGTAGCGTTATAAATAGCATTAAATATGTTATCAGCCAGTCGATCTGCTAGCATTTGTTGCTCGTTAGGAATGCTTAAAATTTCTTCTTGTTTGGTTGAATAACTTGCTTGATGAGCACCAGACTTACATAAATTATTCGAGGGCATAATAGACTCCTTTTAATCTTGGGTTTTAATGAAGCAGATAGATAGTAATAAATTATTTAAATTAATGACAGCTTTATTCAAGATTAAAATTTAAAAAGCAAGTTAAGAGCTCTTTGCTAACCTCTTTTTAATTACTCCCTTATTTGTAAGTATATCAATTTTCTGGACTGAAGTTTGTGTTTAAGAGAATTTGAGGAACAACTTCCAGACAAAATGGATGAAGCTTTTCTCCTATTTTTTTTCTCTATCTCTACCTATATAAAGCAACTTTCCTAAGCAACGACAGTTATTCTTATTGAAATCAAAAACAACTCTACGACCATAAGCAGCACCAAAACCCAATAATGATTATACAAAATTTGAGTATTGAGTAATGGTATATCTATTACTCTAACCTTCCTCAATCTAAATGGAATATTTCATGTATGTTTTTCAAGTTTTTTATGAGCTGATAGCTAAAAGAATCCCACTCTATAAAGGTAATCTCTCCTTCTGCTTTGACAATGTTATTACAAAGATAGAAATCAAAATAATTAATTCAAAAATCCTCTTTTCTGTTTCCTCGACAAAAAAAGAATTTTAAATCAGAATGCAGAGTATAACATTTTTAAGATAAGGGGTTGATCATGAAGTATTTTTTACCTTTAATTTGCTTGAGTGCTCCTTTATGCGCAGTAGATCCATCCGCTCTTTCGTATACGATTATTCAGGATCAATGCACGCTCCCTATTTTTACTCCTTCTATTGCTGAAAGAAAAACTGAAAAAATCATTCTAGAAAATGGATTGAAAATTCTTCTAATTTCCGATAAAGATACCCCTCAATCTAGTGCAGGTATTTGTGTAGGAGCTGGTTCTTGGAATGATGATCACCCTGGGATAGCTCATTTTTTAGAACACATGTTATTTATGGGGACTGAAGCTTATCCAGACGAATCTGAGTATATGCAATTTATTAAAGATCATGGAGGTAAGGTAAATGCTTATACGGCTCCAGATCGAACCGTTTACATGTTTTCCATTCATAACGATGCTTATACGCAAGCCATTGATCGTCTTTCTCATTTTTTTATCGATCCTTTATTTTCTACAAGCTGTATACAAAGAGAACTTAATGCTGTTGATAATGAACATGCTAAAAATATAGAGCATGATGGATGGCGCCAGTATATGATTTTAAAAGAGACAGGAAATCCAGATCATCCAAATTGCAAATTTTCTACTGGAAATAAAGATACTCTTTGTAAAATCCCCCAATCTGATTTAAAAAATTGGTACTCAAACCATTATAATGCAAACTGTATGCATTTAATCATGATTTCTTCTCTAAGTATTACTGAAATGAGGGATTTAGCCGTTAACAAATTTTCGCCTATTACTAATACGACCTACCAAAAAAAAATCCCTCCAAGTTTTTTATTGTCTAGTCAGCAGAAAGGGAGCATGATTTTTATCAAACCGGTTAAAGATCTAAAGACTCTTTCTTTATGCTGGGAGGTCCCAAAAGAATTCGCTGCTAATCTAGAAGAAAAAGTCCCTGAATTTATCACTTATATTCTCAATAAAGAGGTAAAAGGGAGCTTATTTGCTAAATTAAAGAAGGAAAACATTGCGGAAAATTTCAATGTTAGTTGTGATCGTTTCAGTAAAGATAGCCTACTTTTTTGTATTGAAGTCTGTTTAACCGATTCCGGTCTTTTGCAAATTGATAATGCTATATCCTATATATTTTCAGCACTCGAGCTCTTGAGAGTAGAAAAAATCCCTGATTATCTATTTCAAGAGTTTAAAACCATGGCAATGATAGATTATCAATATCAATCTAGAAAAGATACCTTTGAAATGGCTTCAGAAACAGCTTCTGATATGCTTTATGAAGATCTTAGCTCTTATCCTATTAAAACGAAGATTCCGACTGTTTTTGCCCCTCAAAGAATTCATAACTTTTTAAATACACTAACGCCCCCCAAGTGCGTCTATTTCGTCATTGCAGATCCGAGCAGAGTAGGAGTGATTCCCGATCGAAAAGAAAAATGGATGCAGGCAGAATACGCAATGATTCCCATTGATCAAAAGAGACTACAAGTCTGGGAAAAAGCTGGGATTAACAAAGAGATTAACCTACCAGGGCAAAATCCTTATATACCTAACCAATTAACTCTACAAAACACATCTTTTCAAGAAATACCCACTTTGATTCATCAAGATGAGGGTTCTGAAATATACTTTTTGGCTGATAGTTATTACCGTACTCCAGAAACTGTTTTTATATTTCAGCTCAAATCGCCACTTTTCGACCAGACCCCGAAGGCTCAAGTATTAGCTGATTTATGGTCTTATGCTCTCCAGGATTTACTTGCTGACGATTTATCCTTTGCTAAAGATGCGGGAATTCAAATAGAACTAAAACTAAAACCTTTAGAGGCTATTTTCTACATTCAAGGGCTTAGTGAAAAAATGCCTTTATTTACTAAGAAAGTGTTTCAAGCATCTAAGTTGGTTGTTTGTTCTCAAGAAAAATTTCAGATTTATGTCAGCTCTTTAGCTGCTAATTATGAAAATGCTTCTAAAGAGCTCCCTTTATGTCAAGCTTCAGAACAAATGGGCGGGGTTATTTTTGATCAACCTACTAGCCAGCAAAAATTACTAGCCTTACAAAAAACTTGCCTAAAAGATTTGTGTGATTTCTCAGAGAGATTTAGTCAATGCCTTTATATGCAAGCTCTTTTATATGGAAATCTCAATCAATCTCTAGCAACAGAGCTCTACAGAGAATTACAAACAATTTTGGCTGCAAATCCCTATTCTCTTCAGAGTCAAGCTAAAGCTAAAGTTCTTCTCTTATCCGATCTGCATGGGCCTTATAAGCTTGCTTTTGAGACAAATCGACAAGGAGCTGCTGCTTTGCTGCTTTTACAAGAAGGGCCATTTAGTTTTGAATCATGGGCTATTCAACAAACCTTAGGTCAAGCTCTGCAAAGCGCTTTTTTTGAAACATTGCGCACTAAACAACAAACAGCTTATATAGCTAAAGCCTGGGATGATGAAAAAGAAAAGCAGCTTCTGCAATATTTTGCAGTGCAATCTAGTACCCATACCCCCACTGATTTATTAGCGCGTTTTGAATTATTTTTGGAAGATTTTAGTAAAAATCTACCTTTAGAAATTTCTTTAGAGCGCTTTAAAAAAATCCGCACCAGTTTAATTACCTCTCTTAAGATGAGACCAGAAAACATGTTTAATAAAGCAATAGAAACCGCTAAATTAGCTTTTTATTATCAAGATTTTGCATGGGTAAATAAGCAAATAAATAGCCTAAAAGATCTATCTTATAATAATTTTTGCATAGCCGCTGAAAAATTGATCTCTCGAAAGAACTCTCGCAGATTGGCTGTTTTAGTAGAAGGTATTATGACAGATGATAAAAACTTTCGCTATGAGCTTACTTCTAAAGAAGATGTGCAAGCTCTGGGTCAGCTTACATCTGTTAATTAAAGGCTATTTAGTGATTAGAAAATGGCTACCCTTTTTGCCTATTTTACTTATCTTGTCCTTTGTCTTGTATTTTTTCTTAACAGGAAAATACAAGGCATTAGACTTTAATCTCATTAAGTCCCAGCATGTTATTTGGGAGAAATATGTACAGGAATATCCCATTTTATCTGGATTCTGTTTTATTTTGATTCATACAATCTCAGTAATATTGATTATTCCAGCTTCTACCCTATTAACACTGGTTGCTGGGTTCTTGTTCCCCTTGCCATTGGCAATTGCCTATACTTGCTTTTCTGAAACATTAGGGGCAGTTATATTTTTTTTTATTATGCGCACTGCATTTTTTCAATTTCTCTCCCATAGAAAAAAGACCTATTTCATTCATTTAAGAGAGTCTTTTTACCGCTATGAAATCAGCTATCTACTTTTCTTGCGTTTCAGTCATATCCTACCTTTTTGGTTAATTAATTTACTTTCTGCTGTTTTTCGAGTAAATACCTACACATTTATTTGGACAACTTGTGTTGGGGTTTTACCTTTAATCATTGTGCTAGCGCAGGCAGGAGGAGGTCTTTCTACCTTTTTTAGAAATGAAACCGACTTCTCTTTTTCTGCCATTTTTAATACACAAATTAAATTAAGTTTACTTGTTTTAGCTTTTCTTGCTCTTGTACCTATTTTATTAAAAAAGTATTTTCCTCATAAAAATGTTTTTAAATAATTAGTCCTATCAATTTATATTCAATAAAATCCTAAAAACAAGTTAGTTAACCTATTAAATAATACAATCTCAAAAAAAACTGAATTCATAATTTTAATAAAAGTATTTACAAATTAATTTATTTATTCTACTTGTAAAATTAAGTTTAAATATTTGAGAGAATTATGAAACACCATACTAATTCAATATTCGGTTTAGGATTAAGCATAGTTGCTTTAGTCTATCTTTTAGGATACAAAACTCATGAATCTAGCTTTTCTATCTCGGATTTATTCAATAGATGGGATAGTAAAAACTTATCTCTATTGAATAGAAAAGATTCTAAAGATGCTTTTCTCTGTTCAGAACCAAATAGCTTTAGAAAAAAATTTCCTTCCTATAAAGAGCCTGTATATACCGATTTTTGTGAACCCGATTGCTGCGATGAAAAAAGAGTGAAAAGCTTTGATCCTTGTATAGATGTTACCCCTTCTGCCAGAGGTTGTATAGAAACAAGTGGACCTTACTTAGAGACAGCTTACCTATACTGGCGTAGTTCTATTGAAAACCTTAGTGTCACTTCCAATTTACAACAACAATCTAATATTCAAATTAAAGAAACAATTAAACAAGTTGATTATAAATATGAAAGCGGCTTTAAGTTAGGACTTGGTTATAATCTATTTTATGACTACTGGGATATTTTTGCTAACTGGACCCGTTTACATACTCAACCTCATTCCTCTTGGAATTCTCCAAATCAACTTTTAACTACCTCTTTATTAGATCCCTTTCAAGGATCAAGTATAATAAGATCCAGTTCTGTAAGTTCACGTGGGAATCTACATTTTGACACCGTTGATTTAGAATTAGGTAGACGCCTATTTCTTGGACGTAATCTAGCTATTCGCCCTTATGCAGGATTAAAAGGAGCTTGGGTAACATCTAGATTAAATACTTCTTATGTTGGAATCTCTGATCCACTTTTTAATTCAGCTACTGTATCTCTAAAAAATAGAAATCAAGGTGTAGGGCTTAGATTCGGGATGCAAGGTAGATGGGATTTAGGATGTTCTAATTTTGCTATTTTAGCTAATGTTGCTGGAGCTGTGCTTTGGAACAATATTAAAACTAGAAATGATACCAATGAATTTCTTCCGAATGGTAATTTAACCTTGGGAGGAGGCAGTAAACATGCCCATTATCGTACTTTAACGCCACTAGTAGAGTGCTTTATAGGATTAGACTGGGGTTCTTGTTTTTACAAAAAATATTACTTAGGGATTTCAGCCGGCTACGAAATGCAGTTCTGGTGGGATTACAATACATTTTTTGTCGCCTATAGAAATACCACTATGTATGATTTAAAGCTTCATGGTTTAACCGCTACTATCACAATTGACTTCTAAGATAATTTCATATTGTGATAAACAGCGTCTACATCATCTATGGCTTCTAGGTACTCGATCAGATCAAGGTTTAGTCTTTGGTTTTGATCATCGCATTCTATATATGTTTTAGGAATCATTTGAAGCTGTGCTTCTTCGCAGATAAATGCTTGGATTTCCAAGATTTCTTTTACTTGAAATAATTGATCGGGAGCTGTTGTAATCACACAAAAACCTTCTTCTAGGTCAAAATCTTCTGCTCCTGCTTCCATTATAAGGTAAAAGAGCTCTTCTTCACTAGCATTTTTTTTTCCTTGAATAATTCCTTTACGCTCAAAATTAAAAGCCACCGAGCCTGGACTTGCAATACTGCCTCCTTTTTTGTTAGTGGCAATTCTCATTTCAGAGGCACTCCGATTTTTATTATCTGTCATAATTTCTACAATAATGCCGACGCCTGCATACCCATATAATTCATAAGATATTTCGCTATAGTCTCCTTGGGCAGCGCTTGTAGCTTTCTTAATGTTACGCTCAATATTCTCATTAGGTAGGTTTGCGCTACGTGCTTTGTGTAAAACCATTCGTAACTTGATATTTGCTTTAGGATCAGCTCCACCTTGTTTTACAGCGCTAATGATCTCTTTGGTTAAACGAGAAAAAAGCTTTCCTTTAATAGCATCTGCTTTGCCCTTACGATGTTTTATATTTGCCCACTTGCTATGACCTGCCATGGTTTTCCTCTTTCGATATTAGATCAGTCTTTTTTGCATAAAAACTTTAGCGATATATGTATTTTTTTCCTTGATAAATCTTTCTTGACATCCAAATTCTGTAAATCCCAGTTTAGCATACATTTTGTAGGCAGGATTACCTTCATAGACCTCTAAATGCAAAATGCTAATATTAAATTTCTCTTGAGCTAACTTCATTAAGTTCTCCATTAACAAGCTGCCTATTCCACATCCTCTTTTATCTTTTTGCACAATAATGGAAAAAAGACAGGTATGTTTGAGTTTTTCATAAGCTTGTATATAAAGCGTTGCCATTCCACAAGGCACATTATTATGCTCCACTGTTATCCCTGAACCAAAGCGGGAATACCCAATCCAAATCCTAATCGCATCCACCACCTCTGGCTGAGTAATCATGGGGAACCAGTGTAAAACCTCAGGATCGGAAAGCCATTTGGTTAAATAAAGAGCATCTGAGTGATCTGTTAAGCGAAAGCTCAAATGAGAAAGAGGAGTTTTTTGTCTATTCATACCAACGAAATCCCAAACAGAAGACGTGCGTAGTACTGATCATTTTCTTTGATGTAGTCTTTTTGCTCAGCAAACTGATAAAAATCGTATTTATGAAGTAGATGAATTAAAGGATTATCTTCCACTACTTCTGTATAAATCTCTTCTAACTTAAAATATACTTTTGCTAAATGTATGATATTCTTCAACAAGCTATTGCCTACTCCTTTTTGTTGATAAACAGGATCTACAATAATTTTAAATAAACAGTGATGGGAAACCTTTTGATAAGGCATTAAAAACAAAGTAGCTATTCCACAAGGCGTCCCATTAAATGTGATGGTAAGGCTTGCACTATAACGACAAAATTCTAGCCAACACCGCACTGTATTATGTACTTCCTGTTCATTACTAACAGAAAGAAAATGCTGTAATTTAGGATTCATAAGCCAATTGCGTAAATAGATCTCATCAGTAATATGAGTATATCTAATGTCTAATTCTTCTTCTATTTCTGCCATTGATTAACCAAATTCGTGAAGATATGCATTAATAAAACCATCAATCTCTCCATCGAGCACAGCTTGGACATTGCCCACTTCATACTTTGTTCGAGTATCTTTTACTAAAGTATAAGGTTGAAATATGTAATTACGAATTTGACTTCCAAAACCAATTTCTTTCTTTTCTCCTGAAATCTGTTCTAATTTTGTTTTTCTTTCCAAATACTCTTTTTCATATAATTTAGCCTTAAGCATCTTCAAGCACGTTTCACGGTTTTGCACTTGGCTTCTCTCTTTTTGACAGCTCACCGTAATTCCCTCATAGCGCATACGCACAGCGGAATCGGTTTTGTTTACATGTTGCCCCCCCGCTCCTGAAGCACGATAAGTCTCTATCTGTAATTGATCTTCTTTAATCTCTATTTCGATTTTTTCATCAATTTCAGGAGTAATATCGACAGAAGCAAAACTGGTATGACGTCGTGCATTACTATCAAAAGGAGAAATACGTACTAGTCGATGAACACCACGTTCTGCTTTAGCATAACCATAAGCAAATGAACCGATCAATCGAATAGTAATGCTTTTTAATCCAGCAACATCCCCATCCACAAAATCGAAAATCTCTGTTTTCCAACCTCTTTTATTCGCCCAGCGTTGATACATGCGAGAGAGCATGCTTACCCAGTCACAAGATTCTGTTCCTCCTGCCCCGGAGTTAATTGTTAAAAAACAATTTTTTTTATCTAGTTCTCCAGATAGCATTTTACGAATTTCTAAATCAGAGAGCTGTCTATCAACTTCTTTAAGTTCTTGCTCTAGCTCATGAAAAAATTCTGGTTCGGCTTCTAGATCTACCTCATTGATCAGCTCATACACATTTTCGAAATGCTGTTTTACTTGGAGGACAGGAACTGTCCAAGCTTTTAAATCATTAATCTCAGAAATAATCTTTTGAGCTAGATTCTGATCACCCCAAAAATCTGGATCTTCCATTTTTTTTTCTAGAAGAACAATTTTCTTTTCTTTCTCTTCTAAGTCAAAGATACCTCCACATATGTGCTAAACGATTTTGAATTCCTTTAATCATATTTTGTATAGATTCCTGCATAAAGCCATCCAACCTCAAGTGTGATCCTTAAAGATGCCATAATAATGTAATTCGATCCCAGAGCATTTTTTCAAGAAGTGCTTCATTTACATTTTTTCAAATTTAAAAATTTACAAAAATATTTATAAAATCTATATTAAAAAAATAATTTTTATTTCTTTTTACAACTTTTAAGAATTCCAGAAGATTTATGTCAATACAACCAATCGCTAATCCCTCTATAGAAGTTCATGCAAAACCTGTTGTCCTTTCCAAAATGCAATGGTTAGGCAGACAGATTTCCACATTCGGAAAAACGTTATATCCTCAATTAACTAAAATTACCCATCTTTTTTATCAAATAATCAGAACTCATCCAAAAAAAACCCTAGCTATTCTTACAGGAACAACTATTACTGTTTTGATTTATTATAAAGGAAAAGCTCTAATAACTTTCCTAAAATCGTTCAATAAAGACTGCAAAGAAAAAACTCTTCAACAAAAAATTAATACTCTTTCCAAACAGTTTTCTGAGGAATCAAAAAAAGTAAAACAACAATTTTCTATTATAGAAAATAATATTAAAGATATTTCTGAAGTTCAAACAACCATTCTTGAGTCTATAAATAATGAGCAGCTTCGAATTACAAATCAACATGCTCTTATTCAAAATGATTTAAAGAAGCTAACCGAATCAAAGCCTACTCAAAATGCTTTACCTAAAGAAAAAATTGCTGTGTTCGAAACAAATATCAACAGTTTGCCAGCTCTTAACCAAAAAATTACAAAATTGATAACAGAAACCAATAACTACAAAACTCATCTTGCTCAATTTTCCAATCCATTTAACTTTTTATAAGAGAAGTGGATAAGAGCTGCTCTTTTTTCTATGTGTGTGATGATAACACATCGAATTTAAGATAGATTTATATTCTTAAGATGTCTTATAACTAATTTACGAATTGCAAGAAAAAAATATAAACTAATTATTTTAATTATGCTCATTAAATATTAAGGAGATTAAAGATGAATATACCAGGTTTCCTCAGTGCTGCCTACAATACTACTGCAAATGTAGCATCAAATGCTTATGGATTTGGTAAAGATCTACTTGGAAAGGGCTGTACTGTATGCTCCTCTCTAGCAAACAGAGTAGGTCAAGTTGCAGGAAGGTTTATTCCTAAGGCAGTTTCTAATACAGTAAAAGCACATCCAATGAAATTTGCTTGTGCCGGTAGTGCCGTTGTTGGTGGAGTTGCCGCGCTTGTTATTTCTCGGGTTTTCTTTAGAGGAACTTCATCTAGAGAAGGATAAGTATACACATAAATCTTAAGGCTAGAGATATTACATCTCTAGCCTTCTTTTTTCTTATAAGCTTTTGCTAACAGCACCTGTTTCTTGCAGTGCAATTGTATCTTCTTCTATCTTATAGTCCCATATGCCTTCAGAAGAGATGAGGGGCCTTTTCTGAAAGATCACTTGGTCTTTTTCTTGCAAGGCTAGTAGACAAATCCCATCTTCTACTTCGATTTGCATCTCTTCTGTCAATTCGACATTTTCGGCGATAAAATAAGAATTGCCTTTTAGGATAATTGTGCATTTTTGATAATAAGAGATCTGATCTTTCCAATAGACATTAGAAGAGGTGCGATTAATCCCCTGGTTTCTTATTCGAACGTTATTTAAACGGCATCTACCAAGATGTTGGGAATAAACTAGGTGATCTTCTATGTAATGTCCTATTACATGCTCAGCAATAATATGGAGAACTCCGTCTAAATAGAGATTTTCTAATTGTACCTCAGCTACTTCTAAACGCAGCTCACTTCCCCAAGTCATCTGTCCAGATTGGATTTTTTGAGCAATAATCGTGTATAGAGGACCTAGGGCGGGATGGTATTGGAACAGGATAGAAGGCCCCTTAGTAATATATTCTTGATGAGAAGAAAACGCAGGTAGTGAAAAATCACATCGATTTTTTAATAGCTCATATCCATTATACAAAATATCGTAATAGCAGCCTTCTGGTGTCTCTAGTAAAGAACTTGTTTTTGTAGATTTTTTTTTCACTGTGGAAATAGTTTTATGTCTTAAATTATAGCTTAAAAAAGAACCTAACTTATCTATTTGATTTGCAGAAAAGCATTCGGCGATATTTTGCATCATCGACTCTAATCTGGCAATTTTGCACTCTTCGAGATGCCCTTCCTTATTGATGAAACAGGTTTTTTTCTGATTGACAAGCATCCCGGGAATCGGGCAGTTCTTAGTAACTTCTTCAATGGCTTTTAAATCAGCAAATAAAATATTTGTATTAGAAAAAAAACGTGAATAAGAACTCCCCTCTTTTAAAGGAAGATCTTTCATATGAAATTTTTCAAGATCACAATACTCAATATTTGTTAGGCAACATTGTTTTTTTTTATTTACACAGAGCACGTTAATCCCCTCTGCGGCTTCTAACAAACGCAAGCAAGAAGCAAAGCCAAATTGTTTATTTTCCTTATAACCAATTCCACAAAACGCAAGCAGCCCATAATCAACAGAAGCTACTGGATTATTAATCTGTCGAATTAAAATCTTGGTATATCCTTGAGAGGTAAGCCAAGTAAAAACTTTTTGTTCAATGGCTGTTTTCCATAGCATTCCATGACCACCAGGCTTCCTTAAAATACGACTATTTTGCGTTTGTAGCCACTTCCCCTTGCCATTTAACACAGGCACAAGTGGTTGTTGAAAAAAACGAAAAAAAGCTTTAGAACGCCCAAACCACTTACTTTGTTCACAGATGGATACAATGTGAAGATGATTATTTTTTTCTTCAGAGGTCATCATAGCAATAGGAGTGGTAAGCTGTTTACCAAATAGTTTAAAATAGAGATATTCTTTTGCTTGAAGGTCACGAATTAATCCTTCTAATAAGCTTCTACCACAGAATTCTAGTTTTGCAGCAGGAAGAGAAGAATGAGTTGCTGTGTCCATTAGCTGTAACCGATCAGCAGCTCCTCCTACAGGATAAATTTCGGCTAAATAAGGAAGAGCATAAAGTCCTTCTAAGGTATACTTACAAGTTGAAGAGTCCTCTTGTGCTATATTTACACCTTCTGGTTGCTCGTATCTGTTATCTTCATAAGATAACGTATGCTTTGAAAGCAATGATAACATCATGGCATGATAACCAACTATTCCTCCAATGGATTGATAAAAAGACTCAACGGGGTAGAGATCATTTAAAAGATTTTGTATGTGTTCTTTGTTAAGTGGGTAAAAAAGATGGTCCTGATTAATAACTAGAATAGATTTTAAGATCAGCTGATCTTTTACAGTCAATGACAGACCGATTACTTTTGGAATAGGCTTTTCTAGTAAAGTTAAGCGCTCTTGATCGTTTTTACAAGAACTAAGCTTATTTGCTAGAACAAAAAAAATCTCCTGATCTGCTATCATTATTATACAAAATCAGCCATAAATTAAGGGGTAAGACTAAATTGCCATGATCTGGCTCTAAATTGCAAGTAATCTTTTAACAATAAAAATGATTTTATAGGAAAAATTTCAACTCATTTATCCACAATTAGTTGAAAAAAAAGAAACGAGAATCTTATCCTTGTGAAGTTTTTATAAAACGATTTTTTTTGACTATAAATTCCCTCTAGAGATACAACATGTCCTTCGAGGGGAGAATAGAAAATCCTCGAATTAGCTATCCAAAGTTCTCGTTCTTTGGTTTTTCCATAAGGGGTTTATAGAAAAATCGTGATACGATGTGGTTTTCATAAGGTTATTAAGGATAGGAAAATTAAACGCAGTTTTTCCTAAAAAGCAACTGTGGGTAATTACAGTCATTTCCATAAGGAGAAGCAAATGGAAAAAAAGAAAGAATCTAAATTTATGCAAGCACTGCAGATTAGTGATGAATTAGCTGCAGTTATTGGCAAAGGTCCGATGCCTCGGACAGAAGTGACAAAAAAGTTGTGGGAATATATTAAAAAACACAAATGTCAAGATACCAAAAACAGACGCAATATTAATCCAGATGAAAAACTTGCCAAAGTTTTTGGCGGTAAGAAATCCATTAATATGTTTGAAATGACAAAAATTGTAAGCAAACATCTTAAAAGTTAACTAAAAGATAAGCTCAAAAAAGTGCATGGGTTTAAATGCGCTTTTTTTGAGCTTAATTTCAAAAATATGTCCCCTCCACCTCTTATTTCAGCTATTTTACTTGCCGGAGGAAAAGGTACAAGATGTAAAAGTATCATACCCAAACAATTTTTATCTCTGGGTTCAAAACCACTAGTCTTACATAGCTTTGAGCTTTTAGCAAAGTCTGGCTTTATTACAGAAATCATTGTAGTTTGTGAGACCTTTTATCGACATTTATTCACCCTTAAAACTAAATTGAAAATTGGTTTTGCTAATCCAGGAGTTAGAAGACAAGACTCTGTATCTAGTGGTTTAGCACAAATAACAAGAGGTTCTTTTGTCTGTATTCATGATGCCGCTCGTCCTTTCCTGCAATTAGAAGACTTAAAAAAAGTGATCGAACAAGCGCTTATCCATAAAGCTGCAGCTTTATCTATGCCTGCTAAAAATACCATTAAAGAAATAGATTCTACTGGTTTTGTCAGAAAAACCCTAAATCGAGAAACCCTTAGAGAGACCCTAACTCCACAGGTTATTGCACTAGATTTATTGAAAAAAGGCCTCCTTGAGGTAGAGAAAAAGAAAATAGATATTACAGATGATGTTTCTGCAATAGAATTAATTGGACATACTGTTAAACTCGTTTCCGGTAAATCCTCAAACATAAAAATTACCAGCCCTGAAGATCTACAATTAGCTGAAAGCTTTCTAAAATAATGCATAACTATAAATTACTGATTGCTTATGAGGGAGCACGTTATTCAGGCTGGCAAATACAAAAAAATGGTATATCTATTCAAGCACTGCTGGAAAAATATTTATCGATTATTTTACGTACACCTATTAAAGTGATAGGGTCTGGCCGCACAGATGCAGGTGTACATGCAATAGGACAAGTTGCGCACTTTAAAACAACAACTTCTTTTGAATTTTCTCACCTACTTAAATCGTTGAATGGCTTACTTCCACCTGATATTAGAGTATTGAGTATCGAAGAGGCTCCTCTTGACTTCCATGCACGCTATAGCGCAATAGGCAAGGTATACCACTACTATTTACATACAGGGCCTGTTAAGGACCCTTTTAATCGTTTCTATACCTATAGAGTTCCCCATTCTATAACCTTAGATACATTGATACAAGCAGCACAACTTTTTATAGGCACTCATGATTTTACTTCTTTTGCAAATGAAGCTAATACAGGCTCTGCTGCAAAAAATGCAGTACGTAACCTTAGACGCTTATCCATTCTGCAAGAAGAAGAATATATCTGCTTAGAGCTAGAAGCAAATGGATTTTTATATAAAATGGTTCGTAATATCGTTGGCACATTACTTGACATCTGTTCAGGAAAAATAGCGCTAGAAAAAATTCCTGCTATTTTTCAAGCAAAAGACCGAAGACTAGCAGGACGCACTGCACCTGCTCATGGACTTATATTAGCTAAGGTAAATTACGAGACACCCTTTAACTTTGATCCACCTTTTCTTTTTTTGTTAAAAAATTACAAACCTTGATCTTCAAAAGACATAGGTAGAAGCAATCGATCTCCAGATAAAGGAATTTTGTACTTTAATTCAGGATTGATTATATAGATATAATCTTCGTGGTATAAAGGAATAACTGGCATTTCGTTTAATAAAACCCTCTCTGCTTGTTCTAGAATTTGAGATCTTGCATCTGCTTGCTCATAAAAAGATTTATCTAACAAACGGATATATTCTTGATTCTCCCAATTGGAGTAATTTGCTATGTAATCTTTATACTTAAATCTTTCTAAAATACTCATAGGATCGTTGTACAGAGCGTCTCTACGCATAAAACACATATGATAATCCCCTTTAATCAGTTTATCCATACTAGTTTTGGAGTCTAAATATTCTGTCTTTATCAAAATGCCTAAAGCATTTAACCACTGTTGCTGGATCGTTTGCAGTAATTCACCCACTCCGAATGATCGAGAGTAATAATAGAGAACTACAGAATCAAAAATTTCTCTATTTATTCCCAACTCAGTCATTGCTTCCTCCAGAAAAGCCTTTGCTTGAATCACATCATTATCTTTAAAAAAAGAGCGATGGCGGTTTTCTTTTAAACAAGGAGGAATGAGATTTGTTGCGCTCATGCTTGCTTGATAGGCAATACTAATGTAATCAGCCAAAATGTTTTTTTTAACACCTTTTCCAGATGATCCAATCAGCTCCTGGCGATTGATAGCCAAACCAAATGCCTTACGGATTTTAGGATGGTTAAAGGGAAACTTTTCTGTATTAAAGTTAATAAATAAAGTAGAAGCCCTTGGCTTACGAGAAATTGTCCATTTTTTTTCTAACCTAGGAACAGCATCTAAAGGAATAGAGGTTAAAGAATCTCCAATTATGTCAATTAAACCTTTTTCAAACATCTGTAATGTTATTTGGTCATTCTTAACTACATTAAAAATAATTTTTTTTGGGCGCAAGTCTTGTGTTTTTCGGTAATTCGGGTTATTTACAATAACGATTTGGTTTTCATGATCCCATTTTTCTAATAGATAAGGACCATTGCACAAGAAGTTAAGACCTGCATGGTCAGCCCAATCGGGATGCTTCCGGTCATTTTTGATATTCACAGGAAAAAAAGAAGGACAGGCAAGTAACTCAAAAAGATAAGGGGTGGATTTATCTAAAGTAATCATAAGGGTCTTTGCGTCTATTGCTTTAATACCTACTTCGTCAATAGGAATAAGTCCTTGTTTTGCTGCATCTGCATTTTTTATAGGGGAAAATAGCTTTGATTGCATTGAGGGAAATTTAGGATCTAGAATATCTTTCCAAGACTGCTCAAAATCATAAGCTGTTACAGGAGTATTATCTGACCAAACAGTATCTTTTAAATAAAAGATAATATTTAACTTATCTTCAGATATTTCATAAGATTCTGCTTGAGCAAGTTTAATAGAGCCGTCTGGATAGAGTTTTACGAGTCCTTCAAAAAGTAGAAAATGCATCTGAGAAGAAAACCGTTCCTCTCCTTTGCGAGGATCCATTGTCATTGGTTCTGCTTTAATGTTTAAATGAAGCGCTTGAATTATTTTAGCTTGATTCGGGCTTTTAACAAATATAAAAAAAAAAGGCGCCCGCGATAATAAGAATAAGGAAAAAGGTTCTTCCCATAGAAAATAGCCTTGAGTCAACATTCAAAAAAAAGAGAGTATTGCATTATACTATTCTTTGCAATACCATAAACGTGCAGTTTAATTTTTAACTAAGATCAACTTCGAAAGTGTCTTTTAGAAAGACTTTTAAGCCTTTAAACAAATACGATCAATTCTATCTAGATGAATAAATCCTTTGATTTCTTCTGGACACTTAGGAGTTACAAGAACAGCTTCTACTTTAGCTGCTTGTAATGCATGAATACCCTTTAGCGTATCTTCGAATCCAATGATCCGATCTTTTCTACCCAGTTGTTCTATCGCTTGCAAATAACCATCAGGCTCTGGCTTAGCTAATGGGTAATCCTCTCGTGTTATCCAAAGAGGGATGACATTTAAAATAGAAAGGATTTTACGAACAGGCTCTACTTGAGAGCGTGTAGAGTTTGTTACAACTGCAGATAGTGTACCGCTTGTAGCTAATGCTTGTAAAAGAGAATGAACTCCTGGCATAAGTTTTAAAGCAGCAGTTTTTAGCAGTTCTTGATAAATTTCTTTTTTTTCTTGATAAAGCACATCTTTTGATTTCTCTTTCAATAAAGAAGGAAACTCTTTTTGAAAAGCTTTCCAAATTCCAAGTGCGCTTGAATGTGCTTCTTGACAAAAACGGATAAAGTCCCAATTTAGATAAACCTGATTCTTAAAACACATTTCCTTATAGGCAACAAAGTGTAAAGGTTCTGTGTCTACAAGCAAACCGTCAAAATCAAAGAGAATGATATCGTAGGAGGCAAGGAATTTTTTAAACATGCTTATTAATACC
This sequence comes from Chlamydiota bacterium, assembly GCA_030916885.1. Taxonomy (GTDB): domain Bacteria; phylum Chlamydiota; class Chlamydiia; order Chlamydiales; family Rhabdochlamydiaceae; genus Rhabdochlamydia. The sequence continues at coordinate 15,991 of JAUPVT010000055.1, read as the reverse complement.
GATGACTGGACTCGAACCAGCACTTTATCACTAAAAATAGATTTTGAGTCTACCGCGTCTACCATTCCGCCACATCGGCATATAAACGCAGTAATGTATAGAAAATTGGAGATAAACACAAGTTTTCTTAAGTTAAAATCTGCCTAAGCACATAGGGCAAGATCCCTCCCTGTAAATAATAATCCACCTCAACAGAAGAATCGATTCTAACCAATAAAGATACTTCTTGAGTTAAGCCATTTTCTCTATAGATCTTTAAGATAACATTTTGATGTGGTTTACACTCTTTTTCTAATCCAACCAAATCAAATATTTCTGTACCATTAATCTGAAAACTTTCCCAACTGTCATTTTCTTGAAACTGCAAAGGAAGAACCCCCATACCCACTAAGTTGCTACGATGTATGCGCTCAAAGCTCCGAGCTATGACAGCATGCACGCCAAGCAATGCTATTCCTTTAGCTGCCCAATCACGAGAGCTACCCATCCCATAATCACTGCCGGCAAAAATGATCAAAGGAACTTTACGCTCTGCATATTTTTGACATGCTTCAAAAATCTGCATTTCTTTCCCCTCTGGCATAAGCTTGGTAAAACCACCCTCCTTTCCTGACAGCATCTGGTTACGAATACGCACATTAGCAAATGTACCCCTCATCATAATATGATGATTTCCTCTTCTACTACCATAACTATTAAAATCTGTTTCATTAACACCATGTTCTATCAAATACTTACCAGCAGAAGAACTTGCCCTAAAAGCGCCCGCTGGAGAGATGTGGTCTGTAGTAATAGAATCACCAAATAAAGCAAGTGGTCTCATACCGGTAAGATTTGGTCGAGCAGGTAGCTTTTTAGAAAAATGCTCAAAAAACGGAGGACACTGGATATATGTGCTTTTTTTATCCCACGCATACTGGTCCTCTGTCTTTTTTTCTATTTTTTTCCAGAGAGGATTATCTTCTAGAATATGTTTATAGCGCTTTTTAAACATCTCAGGCTGCATTGCTTGAAAAATGGTTTCTTTGATTTCTTTTGCAGAAGGCCAAATGTCAGCTAAAAAAACAGGGCTTCCCGATAAATCATAGCCTAATGGGTCTTTTTCAAAATCTATATCCATGTTCCCTACTAATGCGTATGCTACTACAAGAGGAGGAGACATCAAAAAATTAGCTTTAACAGATCCATGAATCCGCGCTTCGAAATTACGATTGCCACTTAATACACTAGCTACTATTAAGTCGTATTGTTTAATGGCATTTTCAATCTTTTCATCTAGTGGACCACTATTACCAATACAGGTTGTGCATCCATAAGCAACTAAATTAAAACCCAATACATCTAAATACTTTTGCAGTCCTGCGTTTCGCAAATAATCGGTAACTACACGTGATCCAGGGGCTAAGCTTGTCTTAATAGAGCGATTAACTTGCAGTCCTTTTTCTACTGCTTTTTTAGCTATAAGCCCAGCTCCAATCATTACAGAAGGATTACTGGTATTCGTACAACTAGTAATTGCAGCAATCACTATTGATCCATGCTTTAGATGGATATCTCGCGAAGAGTGTTGCGTGTACCCTGGATTAATAACGCTATAATTTAAGGGACGATTGGTCACCATCTCGGTTTCGCTCCAGGTAGGAGAGCTCTCTTTGACCACATAAGGAGTTCCTCCCATGATATGCGGTTCATATAAATGAAAATTCCCATCTGAATGAGTCGCAATTGAGATCTTCCTATCTTCTGCTTTTTTACCATACCCTCCTTCTGACACAGGAGCTAGAAACAAGTGATTGAATCGCTTCTTTACTTGCTCTAAATCAATCCGATCTTGAGGACGCTTAGGACCTGCAATACAGGGCTTCACACTGGATAAATCCAATTCAATAACACGCGTGTAATCAATTTGATTAGAAAGAGGCATCCCATACATTTCTTGTGCTTGTAGGTATTGTTTAACTCGCTCTATCTCCTCTTTAGTACGACCTGTCATCTGTAGATAACTCATTGTCTGATCATCAGTGGGAAAAAAACCAATAGTTGCTCCATATTCAGGTGCCATATTTCCAATGGTGGCCCGATCTGCAAGAGTTAAGCTAGCAGACCCTTCTCCAAAAAACTCAATAAACTTATCCACTACTTTTTCACTGCGTAACAGCTCTGTAATTCTCAAAGTCAAATCTGTTGCTGTTACTCGATCTAATAATTTGCCTGACAAATATACCCCTATTACTTCAGGAGCTTGTAAAAAATAAGGCTGTCCTAGCATAGCAGCTTCTGCTTCAATCCCTCCTACACCCCAACCAAGCACTCCTAGTCCATTTACCATGGTAGTATGTGAATCAGTTCCTACAACAGTGTCAAAATATAATAGCTTATCTTTCTCTATTACTATAGTAGCTAGATGTTCTAAATTAATTTGATGGACAATACCAATTCCAGGGGGGATGATTTTAACTGTTTTAAAAGCCTGCTCTCCCCAACTTAAGAATTCATACCTTTCTCGATTACGCTGGAATTCAATTTCTAAGTTGAATAAAAATGCATCTGGCGTTCCCGATCTATCTACTTGTACAGAATGATCTATTACTAACTCCACAGGAACGATCGGTTCGATTTTTTTTGGATCTAATCCTTGTTTAGCCATTGCATCACGCATCGCAGCTAAGTCAACAAGCAAAGGAACACCGGTAAAATCCTGCAACAAAACACGTGCTACTACAAAAGGAATATCGTACTCCAACGGCTCCCTATTCCAATGAGCCAGATGTTCAACATCTTCTTTTTTAATACGTTTACCATCACAATTACGTAAGATAGACTCCAACATAATCCGAATACAGATTGGCAGTCTGGATAAATCAACCTCTAGTTGCTTTGCTAATTTAGGCAAAGAGTAATACTTGTATTCCGTACCCTCTAAGGATGTGAGTGTATTAAAACAAGAGTTATACATATATTTCTCCACATCGATGTTAGTTTTTCTTTTTAAGCCAACCGGATTTCCAAAGCAAGAAGATTAATACTTAAATCCTTTAATGAGAGTGCTTCTGTTCGAACGTTATGTCTTAAATTCCTTACACTTTTTATATAAATAAGAATTAAGAATGCAAGAATTACTCAAAAAAATCTGGTGTTTGTCTAAATAGAGCTTTTTCGAAATCCATTAACATAGATCCAGGTTATAAATCCCAGACATTAGATTAAACCTCGATATGAAACTTGAATTTTAGATTCTTTAAATATCCTAAATGATCAAATGTTCTACGTTTTAATTCTGTCAAACATCGGAATTTCTCGTTTCCTAGATCTTTTGCTTTTTCAAGTTTTACTCTGAAAAGCCAAGCAATAAAGTTAATCCATATTTATGCATCCACTAATTTAACCTTCTATTCTAAAAATCCCCATTAACCCATAAATACCTATAATTTACTCTGCGTGCTCTCTATTAGAGGCTACAATAATTTGTGCATGAGTTAAGCGATCAGTTTATAATTCGGGGTTTGATAACCGCCAAAAACAGCCGACCTCTTTTAGGGAAAAATAGCTTTAAAGGTGTTCTTTTTGAGTTTATTCCTATTTAACAGGGCTTAATTCGACCGTATAGCCAAAAGATTCCATCTGTTTTTTAAGGTTATGAATTGTTTTCTTCTTATTACGATTATCCAAGTAATCTGGACCAAGATCTTTATAGGGCTCTTTTTTTTTTGATCATGTGATAAATAGAAACAAGCATTATGCGAGCAAGTGCTATTAATGCTTTCTTTTTGCTAATCCGACATGCTAGTTTACGATATTTAGCTCCAAGATAAGTTCCTTTTGTCCGAGAGGCTGCCCAGGCTGCTTGCACAAGTGCTACTTTTAAATTTCTCGATCCAGGCAAAATTCGAGAACTTTTTTTTACCCGCGCTTTCATAACTACCAGGACTTAGACCTGCCCAAGAACTGATATGTTGATCACTCGGAAATTGTTCCCTATCAACTCCTATTTCAGCCATAACAACAGCAGCAATAGTACTATTAATACCAGGTACCGTTTGAAGAAGCTCAAATTCTTGGATGTATTGAGAACTAATCCCATCTATTTCTTTTTCAACTTTCTGAATAATCTCGCCTATGTCACAAATATGATCCAATGACTGTTGGATTAAAAAACTATGGTGCTCGGTAACACGCCCAGTTAGCGCTTTTATAAAATCCTCTTTTGAGTGCTTAACTCTTCCAACAACATGAGCTGCTAATTGTTTAGGATCGGTTATTCCTTTAGCAAGGTCCTCTATAATCTGGCTTCCGCTATGCCCAAATACATCAGAAAGAACAGAGGAAAGTTTAATATTTGCCGTTTCTAATATCTTTAAAATTCTATTTTTTTCAGAAGCCATTCCTGCTACAAGCTTACCGCGATAGCGGGTAAGATCTCGAAGATTACGCATGTCTTCTGGTGGTATAAAATTTCTTTCAAGAAGTCCATTTTTTAGTAACTTGCACAACCATTCGCTATCTTTCATATCTGTTTTGCGTCCAGGTACATTTTTAACATGCTTAGCATTCACTAACATAAGATTAAAATTCTCTTCTGTTAAAATGTTAAATACAGGCTTCCAGTATACTCCCGTGCTCTCTATTGCCACTTGAAGAATCTCATGTTCTTTAAGCCATTTACCAAAAACCTGAATCCCATCTGTAAATGTTGAAAATTCTCTAATTTCTTTATACATGGTTTTGCCATGACCCTTCATAATACAGGCTGTTAAGCTTTCTTTGTGCACATCGATGCCACAGCATTTATTTAAAATCTCTTCCATGATTGACCACCATATTGAAATTAAAGAAATATTTTACCTGTTTGGAGAATGGAATGGCAAGGCTTTTCATGGATTATTGTGCGCAATAGCTCATGAGTGTTTATAATGCGCTTGGAATTTTTAAAAACTTTATTTTATATTAAGTTTTGTGGATTAGTGGTCTAAGAATGGTTCACGCCACTTAAGTTGACTACTCTCTGTTAAGTCTTAACTTAAATATAAATGTCTTAAAAAAACTATCTATGAGTGTAATTTTAAAGAATAGGATAAGGACTTAAACCTAAAACCTACGGACTATGAGGGAATGGAACTCTCTTATCTTCCTGTATTAAATAATCGCTTCGAACAAGATGTATGATCTTAAACTATCTTGTGCGATTCTTATTCGAATGCACCAGACTATCCAACCTATTTTCCCAATTGTTTTAAAACATTTGATATTGAAAATTATTATAAAACAAAACAATCGAATCTTAATAAGAAATTAAAATCATTTTCAGAAGTTCAAGTACGACAAATCTACAAGAATATCTATAATATCGATAAAAGAGGCTACCCCATTTAACTATCTTAGTAACACCTTAAAACACTTTCCCAACCGGCTCTCTAACAGCTAGAATCATACTTAAAGCTCTGCAAGCTGCTTTACATAAAAAAATATATTCTGAGAAAGGATGTCCTTGCTGCTAAGAGAATTCTTTTTTATTCGAGATGGACAAACAGACTACAATACATGGAAGGTTTCTGGAGAATATATTGACATCTCTCTTAATGTATTTGGACAAAGCCAAGCAAGAATTATTGAACCAACTATTGCTAAATAGCTCATTCAGATAATTTATTACAGTCCTTTAAAGCGATCTGTAGAAATAAAAGAAATCATTGTTCATAACCTTGCTGTCCCTCATAAAGAAATCTCTGACTTGTCTAAATGTTAGGTATGTGTTTAGACGCGAATGACACCCTGTAAATCCAATACATCTTGCCATCCTCAAAAGGAAGTTCAATTTTTTATATAGAGAGTAAAAAGCGGGTTAAATTTCGTGTTAACAGAACAAGGCTCTGTATTAATAGTTACCCATGGTGGTGTTTATTGGAGTATTTGCCATTTGCTGGGCAAAAATGGAGAATGGGTAATTGACAATTGTATTCCAGTTCATTTTACAGTTCACGAGAATAAGAAATGGTCTGTTAAAAAAATGACTCAAGACACTAATAACGCCTAAATCCCTTAAAGGCCTTAGGCCAACTGTAAATGACTCTTTCTTTGGCTTCTTTATCATAGCGAACTTGTATACAAACATAAGGATATTCATGTTGATTATCATAATCACGTCCTTCTTTTTTCTGATAGAGTTGAATCAAAATCTCTTTATTATACCATGCAGGGACAGATACATCTAAATGATGATAGGACCTTTCAAACTCTAGATACTCTTGTTCATATGAAGGGTTTTCCTGGTAATATTGTTGTAAAATAGCAATGATTTCCTCTGGATGCTCTTGCATCCCTTCTACATAAAAATCCACCTCTGCGCCGATCATGTGTTTAGAAGTAGAATTAAAGCTATCGGAATAGGTGTTATGAGCAGGGCAGCGATGTCCACAGGTAATGATCACTTTAGAACGGGTTTTTTCTTGCACAAAGTTCAAAAGGTCGATCAAAATAGGATAGATAAACTCTTTGCCTTGATGTATGGGAAGAGAATGCGTATGACACCCACTGCAATCAAAGTAGGTTTGATGCTCTTCAGTTCGTGGAAAGTTGAATCCGGAACCCTTACAACGAAAATACTCTTTAGTGATCTTCGTCTGTTGTCCTATATATCCATTTTCCCAAGGATAAGGTTCTCTTATTCTATGTTTAGGAGTATCAATCTTATAATGATACTCATCGTGATTGCGGTGAATAAATTCACCTTTAGCATTTAACCTACGTAGTTTTTTCTGTTCTGATTGCTCCATGCCAGAGCATCCTATCAAAAGTAACAAGAGGATAACTTGCTTCATCCTTACCTTATAAGATTTTGCTCAACCACATACTCTAAGATCTCTTTCCAACTGGTATATTTTTCAAGAAAGTACTTAAGCATTTCTTTATCATTTTTCTTTCGTTTTTCATAAGGATCTAGTAAACGATCAAGCGTTGAATTTAAAAAAGGAAACAAAGTATTTAGTGCAAGCTCTTCTTGAAAATCAAATTCTAAAAGAATCATTTTAGCAGTAGGTATGCTTGCTTCTTGTGCTTCATGAGTTAGTCTTAGCATCCGTAGAGTCATTTCTTGTAAACGCAAAACGCTTGAGTGAAGTTTTTTCTTTTCAGATGCAATGACTGTATTAAAATGAGGATCTAATTGATAGAGCTGCATTTTTTGATGAATAGCAGCATGCAGGTCAATAGGTTTCCAATCTGCAGAAACCTCTTCTAATGAAGAGTTTTCTATATCTGTAAACCCAAGTCCACTTGTTGCATTGATAAATCGGCAATTTTTATATTTCTTAGCAAAAGAGGCAATGCATTCTGACTCCATTACCCACTTTACTGTGGTATAAACAAATTCTCCTTTAATATTCTTTCGACGTAAAAGCTTTTCTGAGGCTTGCATATTCTCTTCTAATGTTTTAGGATCGACAGCTGAATGAGCTACTACTTTTTCTGGATATCTTTGCATACCGGTATAAGATAGATCTACTCCGACAAAAACAATGGGGTTACAGCCCATTTCTACAGCAAAGGCTAGACTAAGTGTAGTTATAGATAAAGCTTCCATCCCTAGTTCGGGCCCCACTGCTTGATGATCTATTCGAAGCAGATTTTCAAAATGTTTTTCACAAACACCTCCTGTATCGGAAACAAGATACCCCATCTGCCCATTACACGTATTCCAAATATCTGGATGGACTCTGGTTGCATAAATCAGGGGTGTTTCATATGCAGATGCTGTTTTTAATCTTTGAAATTCTTCAAAATTAGGATCAGCTACTATATTTAAGTGCGGAGTCACACCTTGATTGCTCAAAGCAGTAATGGCCGAGCCTCCTGCTAAAATTAACGCGCGGTCATGCAAATTCTTCAAGGAGCCTATTGCATCTAATAAAGAAGGACCTGCTCCACAAATAATTGCAGGAACATTTATAAATTGCCCTTGAAATCGATTAGCTAAAAAAGAATGAGGCCACCTAGAGATATTCCTCATAAGATTTGCTAGAATGTAATGAGATTTTAGAATCTCTGTTGTTCTTGCATGTACAACAGTTGTAATCCTTAGTAGATGTAAGCACAACTCCTCAAATTGAGGCCTTTTGCGATAAGAATTGGTTGCTTGAATAAAAATATGTTCTACTGGATAGCTAGATACAATCTCTTCTAATTTTTTTTTATAAGGCTCTTCTAGATAGGATAAAAACATTTGAGAGTCTCGAAGTATTTCCCCACTGTAAGTAGAAGATAAAAATCTTTCTATTGCACTAAGCGAATCCTCTAAGAAAACCACTCTTCTTGTTTTTTTTTCCAAAACCCATTTTTTTAAACTAGGATAAGCGCTGGATCCACCAATTCCATAAATATAAAAAACTTCAACAGCTTTAAACTCTGGAATAAATTCCTCTTCGAGAAAAGCTTCATAAGGGCTAGAGAAATTCAATAAAAAAATAAGTTCTGGGTATCTTTCACTTAAAAGATCTGAAGAACTATTTCCAACAAAGCTTTTTCCCATCCCATATCCCCTCTTTTGAAGCAGTCATTTGTGCATTGCAGTAGGTTTTTTCTATATAATCGCAGTCGGATGTATAAATCCCTTCTAGTATTAGCTGTCCTTTTTGATCCCAACGTTTATGATCATAACGCTTTGGTGTATGAAAGACTTTTTCCTCGCACAAAACTTGATTACAGAAAAAATGACGATGTACTCCTATGGATTCTCCTTTTTCATAACAACCTTCATCTAAAAGAACCTGCTCTTCATTCCAAAGCCGATCCCAACCATGTTTTTGTCCATTTTGATAATCAATGGATCTTTTCAGCAGGCCTGATTCCCAAAAAAGACGCACCTGACCATCTAATTGGTGCAATCGATAAGGAATTTGGCTTTTTATACCACCTGTTTCATAGAAGTACTCCTGCAAACCTTTAGGTTTTCCATCTATAAATCTCTGTATACTCGCTGGTTTTTGAGAAGAGTAAAAATAGCGCGTTTTTCCTACTTTTTTACCCAAATAGTACCAACTCTTTGTTAAAATTTGTCCTTGGAGGTTAAAAAAAGTAGAAGGCCCGTGTAAAAGCCCTTGATCGTAAAAAAGAATTGCTTGACAGGTTTTGTCTTCAAAAAACCAACGACACTCTCCTTGTTGCTTACCTTCATAGATTAAGTAGGCTTGAGTCTTTGTTAGAACTAGGTTTGGTGATTCAAGAGATTGAGGAAGATAAGGACAGAAATGTTCATGCTGAATATCTAATCCCAATTCTTGATCATAGATAATTAGTTTCTCTTGAGTGAATATATAGTTTTCTTTTAACATATTTTTAAACTCTTGAAAGTAGACAAATGAATTTCAACTGCTTTCTTAAAAAATAAATGCTGATGCAAAGCTCTTGTTGGAATATGCTCTTCTTGTCTTAAAATAGGCCATTTCCAGATTTCCCAAAGCGGCAGTAAAAGCTTCTGCACACAAATATTTTGTGCTAAATCAGATTCTAACAGAGCAAGTTCTCCCATTTCCAAAATAGAATGAGGATAATGCTTTTCCCATAGTTTTAGCAATTGATTGCATAGATCAAGGGCTTCTATAAAGCTATTACTTAATCTACGTAAAACAGATCGAACGCTTTCTTGAGTAATTTCAGATCTAGCTGCTTGAGCTGTTAGAGCATAACTAAAAGAGGCAGTATCAAAAGGATTTGGAAACGAAACCTGCTCTAAGGGAAGGAATTCAACATACGCTAAAGGCATTGCTTCTTGATCAGTATATATCCATTTGATCTCTTGATTTTTTTTAGCAAATTGATCTAACCAAGAAGCACTTGCTAACCAATCTGGCTTTGAGATTCTCTTTTCTTTTTTTGCATTGATACACTCTACCCAATTTCCGTGATCTGATTGCATACCTGCTGCATATATCTGATTACTTGGAGAGCAAAAATCCATACCCACACAAATAATGGGGTTACATCCTAAATGCGCTGCAATTAATGCACAAAAATTAGCTGCTGTAAACCCGGTATCTATTAATGGATAATTAAGGCCTAGCTCTTGATAGATCCATCTCTCTAAAGGATAATTATCTGAATCAGGCATCCATATTTTTTGGCCATGTAAAGAAGCAAGCTGTCTAGATGAGATCCTAGGTTGATAAAAATAGGGTGTTTCATAGCCGATTTGGGTTAAATATCGACCAGAAGGAGGATCTGGATCAAAAGCTATTCCAAAGTGAGGATAAACCCCTTGCGTCTCCAAAGCACACATAGCAGAGCCTGCACCAAGTAATAAAGCCTTCTCTTGTACTTGAATAAGCGTGGGTATCTGCCCATCTAATGATGGGCCTGCTCCACAAATGATTGCAGGTATATTTTGGCAGCAATTTTCTAAAGACTCTCCAAGAAGAGAAACCGGCATTTGTCCTATATTTTGTAATAGATTGCCTACGACAACCTCTCCTAAGTCTCGAAAATCAGAAATCAGTAGATGTACTTGGACATGAATCTCTTCAAGCATTTTAGAGAAGACAAGCTCTTCTTCACATGCAGCTACTTGAGTCAAACGTAAAAGACAAAACTCCCAAGCAATTCTATGGCACACACTAGCATTCGAATCCAAATGATACAATCTAACCTGTGGATTTTGTAATTGAGCTTTAGCTTGTAAAAAAGACTGCAAATTTTTTTCAATACAGACTAAAAATCTTTTGGGGTTTTCTAAAAGCCATTTATGTAAGCAAGGAAGTAGATTTAAACCAAACACAGATAAAACATCCGTATCACAAGATTCTAAATGATCCAGACTACTCACTACTTGCAACATGCAATTAAATCCTGATATGAAGGCAATCCTTCTTTTATGACCATTTCATTTGAATCTATATCTAAATATTTAAGCAAAATACATTCTTGATTTGCTATAGCGACAAAAGGCGCTCCTACCCAATAATTATATCCACTCACCTGCTTTAAAGCTTGTTCTCCCCCCCCGCTTTTCTTGCATTCAATCAGCAATAAGGGGAGAAGCTGATCATGATTGGGAAAATAGCATAAAATATCAAGTCGTCTTTTTGGCGCATGTTTCCCCTTGAGGTGAGGTAATTCACTAAGCGCTTTTTCCACAACGACATATTCCTTAGGAAAAAAGAGTTCTTCAATCAGAACATGTAATAGCTTTTGCCTGATTTTTTCTTCAGGCGTTGCTCGAATAGCAACGCCACGCATCTTGTCAATAAGCCAAAGCTTATTCATTATTCGGGCCGGATAAGACCATAATGGCCATCCTTGCGACGATAGAGAACTTTTAGTTTACGATCTTCCTCTGAGCGAAAAATCAAAAACTGATCACCAGAGAGATCGATTCTCATAAGAGCCTCTTCCGTATTAAGTGTCTTAAGCGGTTTCACTTTTGTATCAATAATCATGGGAGGTAAAAGAGCTTGTATTTCTCTTTCTCTATTCTCTTCTTCTATCTCTGCATTAATTTGATCCACTTCAGATTTTTTAAAAATGTCTACCGCCATATCTACTGTTGTAGATATTTTTTGGTAATGATCTTGAATCTTATCTTTATATCGACAAATTAAAGTATGCAGCCGATCAATTGCTTGATCAATGGAAACATACATATCTGTACTTGTAGCTTGTGCTTTAATTTTAAGATGATCGAGTTTGACCATTAATACACAGGTATGTTCAACCTTATGAACTTCTAATGTAACATGTAGATGCAAGATGTGATTATGTAAACGTTCAATCTTGGAGAGCTTATTCCAAATGTGGTTCTTTATCGAATCGGTTACTTCAACCTGGCGCCCGATAATATCAATACGGTAACCAAGATCTTGTTCAAATTTATTTTTATCTTTCATAATACCTCTTATGCTGTTAAACCGATTGCATTTCGACTATACCTCTATCAAGACAAAATGATCAATATTCATGAGTTTAAGCTGTTCAAAGATCTTTTTCGTTTAAAATTAACAAATATGTGAACAGAAGGTTTTCTTCTTGGGTTTTTTAGCAATAATAAACCTTGAGGATGGATCGTTTTTATGACATACTTTAAATAAAAAAATATCATAAAAGCTATGCAATTTTCCCCAAAATTCACTATCACTCTTTCCATAGCAAATGCTTTAACCTCTATTGAGCGCACTCGCGGTTTTCTAGAAGCCGCCACACTCTCAGAAGATTGGATAGCTAAAATGCAGGCTAGAGCCCTTATTCTCGAAGCTCATCATACTACTCATATTGAAGGCACTCATTTAAGCCTAGATCAATCTGAAAAGCTACTTTCTGGGAAGAAACTATCCAAAGTAGATGCAGAAGATGTAAGAGAATTGTTAAATTATAAAAAAGCTTTTGATTTTGTGGCAGACTATCTCTTTTCTCAAAAACCTATTACTGAAGGATTGATCCGAGAAATCCACAAAAAGCTAGTCGATAAAGTCCGAGGAAACAATGCCCAACCAGGTCAATATAGAAATGTCCAAAACTATGTAGCGAATTCAAAAACCAAAGAGATAATTTACACCCCACCAGCAGCCTATGCAGTCCCTTTTCTTATGGCTCAACTAGTGGATTGGATACAAAATGAGCAAATAATCCCCCCTGTTCTTGTATCCGGCATTGCACAATTTCAATTAGTTCATATCCATCCTTTTCTAGACGGTAATGGTAGAACAGCCCGACTTTTGTCCACTTTATGTCTTTATAAGTTCGGTTATGATTTCAAAAAACTTTTTACAATAAGTGAATATTACGATCGGAATCGAGCTAATTATTACAAAGCTATACAGTCGGTTAGAGACAAGAATATGGACATGACTGCTTGGCTAGAATATTTTTCCAAAGCCCTAGAAACTCAAATGCACGAAATTCAACTTAAGGGTACCCATGCGATGAAGTTGGATATTTTAGTATCAAAATACAAACTCTCCAAAAGACAAAAACAGCTATTACAGCACCTTTTAGAAACAAACGAAGATTTTACTATTCAGCAATATGAATCATATTACCCAAACATAAATAGACGTACTCTACAAAGAGATCTTTCTGATCTAGTAGAAAAAAAACTGATCTGCCAAATGGGGGGAAAAAAAATAACCTATTATCGAATAAACCCAGCTTGATTTTTTCTGCGACATTTCTGCGACATTTCTGCGACATTTTTTACTTCTTTTTGTCGTATAAATCTTCTAAGTCTTTAACATTCAAGTTTTAAAAAAATTGCACCGAACAGGACTTGAACCTGTAACCACCCGGTTCGAAGCCGGGTACTCTATCCGATTGAGCTATCGGTGCTAAGGTTTGAAGATCAAGACACCTTACTCTCTTAAAGATAAAAAAACAATCTCTGTCTTCTTTTCAAAGAGACAATAAACTATGCTTAAATTCTATGGAATATGAAAAAACAGAAGGAATTGTTTTACGTTCTCTGCCCTATCAAGATAAGAATCGGATCGTCACGGTTTTTACAAATTGTTATGGGGTTCTGCAATTTATCATTAAAGGGATCTCGGCAAAACGAACGGATAAGTTGGCATTAAGTTCCCCTCTTTGTCAGGGTGAATACCTTTTTTATCGCGGGAAAAGCAATCTCATGCATTTTGTAGATGGATCTGTTTTAAGCGAACACCTACAATTGCGCACAAAAATGCAACATATCCAAGCAGCAGCACACCTAGTACAAATCATATTAACTTCTCAATTGCCTCACAAACCAGCTCCTAAAGTCTATCAATTTTTCTATAAATGCTTAAGAGCTATTCCCCATTTTGAAGATACGGCTGTTTTAACCAATAGCTTTTGCATAAAATTGCTCAAGCAGGAAGGATTGCTTGTCCTACAGCCTTTTTGTAGCCAGTGTAAAAAAGAAGCAATAGCTCTTCATCATGGAGAGGTTTTTTGCAGATTGCATGCACCAAAATTTTCTTTTATGTTTTCACAAGAGCAGTGGAGTACCTTATTGGTATTAGCTTATGCAACTACCTTTTCTCAACTGCAAAACCTTATTTCATCAGAAGATTTGAATGAAAAAATCAATCAGATCTTTCAAGAAAATACTTGAAACATTTATTTTAAAAATTATGAAGGCCTTCTTTCCGATTTTTTTACTCTATTTTATCGATAATTTTAGCTTAGCGCTTGTAATTCCCGTTTTATCTTCTGTTATTCTTGGTTCTCAGTCTGATCTAATTGCCTCTAGTTTATTTTGGAAAAATATTAGCCTTGCCACCTTAGGGACAGTCTTTCCTTTGGCTTTACTCTTTGGAGCACCTTTAATAGGAATCATTTCAGATGCAATCGGTAGGAAGAAATCGTTTTATATCACCATTACTGGGATGGTTTTGGGTAATTTACTCGTTGCCTTTGCCTTTTATATTTCCCATTTTGTTTTATTAGTTCTAGGACGTTTAATATCGGGTTTTTTTTCAGGCAACACCGGTTTATGTTTAACTGCAATCTCTGATTTGAATCCTGATCAAACTAAGCGCTCTAAATATTTTGGTTATCTAACCGGTATAGGAGGATTTGCTTGGTTATGTGCTATGTTTTCCGGAGGAGTTCTATCAAATCGTAAATTTGATCCTCATTTCTCTCCTTCATTGCCTTTTATGATAGCAGCTCTTATGGGGATCATTAACTTAATAACCTTAATTTATTTATTTAAAGAAACACATCCGAAAAAGAAGAAAATTAAATGGGAACTTACTAAGGGGCCTAAAAAACTGTTCAAGGTTTTTCGTATTTCTAAATTGCGTTTTTTACTTTTCATCCAATCCTTATTTTTGTTAAGTTGGATGATGATTTTTCAATCTTTTTCTTCTTATTCTTTTTTAGAATTTAATTCCCCTCCAACCTGGATTGCTTTATGTTTTTTGGGACTTAGTTGGATTCTAGGAAGTTCTTTAACTAACCGCTTTTTAATCAAATGGTTTTCTTTAATTAATATCCCTTACTACGGTTTATTAGCTTTAAGTCTACTGCTTTGCATAGCTTCTTTTACTCACAAGTTTGTATCTTTATCTATTTTTGATTGCACAGCCGCTTTTATTGCTTCTTTTACAGCAGCAAATATCTTTAATCTAATCTCTTTTTCTGCCCCATCACGTGTTCAAGGAGAAATTATGGGATTGAGTCAAGCAGTGATTGCAATGATTCAAATCTTAGCTCCGATAGTCATTGGACTTTTCTTTCTACATTATACTCTCATCTATTTGACGGCCTCAGCTATTGCTTTAGGAGCTTTTTTTCTTTTGCTGTTTCATAAACCTTCTTTACAATCTAAAATCGATGAAATTCAAGATAAAAAAAATTTTAATTAGCAAATGTAAATTACATACAAACCAGTTTTATTTTTTTTAAATTGTTTTTGAAAAAATTCTGCATTCCAATTCTCAACAAATTTTCTACAAGGATAGGGATAAGTAAAAATAGCATTCTAAAAACCAGAACTATACCTAAAGATTTAAATTTTCTAATTTAATAACTTTTTTAAATAAGGCTCCCATTGAAATGATTCGTGCTGATTTAAAAGAACAAAATCAAGGTCTTCTGAAAATCTCTGTAATTGATGAACAATCCTTAAGTCTTTTCCTTCTTGAAAAGCCGCTAACTTAAAAAAATAACTTCTTGCTCGAGAAGATAGTGCAATTTCTTGATAGATTTCTTTCAACGCATTGATCTCTTATCTCTTAACCTAAATGTTGGATTTAATTAATAGATCTCTTGCATAACCAACAGAAGATCTGTAAAATGATTAAAATTTTAACATGTTTTAATTATGAGATACGATTGTTTGAAAGAGTTTAAGGGCGAAGAGTTTCGTCGATTAACGGGAGTGAAGAGATCAACATTTGAAAAGACGGTGGATATTTTAAAAGAAGCAGAATCCTCTAAAAAATTGCTAGGAGGAAGACCTAATAGGTTATCTATAGAAGACCAGCTTCTTATGGCTCTTGAATATATAAGAGAATATAGAACTTAT
>JAUPVT010000054.1 GCA_030916885.1 Chlamydiota bacterium | reverse complement strand
TGATCCTATTCCTTTTGCGCTTCTTCTCTTTCACGCTAAGGAAGTAAACAACATACATAATATACCTCTTTTTTCGCAAACCCTTTTCTCTCTTTTATCCGCTTTTTCATAGAGGAAAAAATTTGTAATTTTAGAAAATTAGCCGTTGCCAAGAACCATATTTTTCAAGAACTTTTCCCTTTGGGAAAGATAAGAAGCAAATCAAAAACCCTAAAAGAAGATTGTGAAAGATAAGAAACAAAGAGATTTCATCGTGAAACCACACCGTGACAATTAAGAAACCTCCAAACAGTAGATTCAAGAAGCGCAATGCTCGAAATACTTCCGCGCAGGAAATCAAAGAAATAAAGACAACTAAAGGCCCTAATATGTAATGGATATTAATTAAAAAACTACTACTTATATAAGAAGCGCTAATAATTAGCCAGATGCCTAATATGATTAATAAAAGCAGACCCCAAGGCAATGTTATTCCAAAAGACTGCCTTAAAAGCTTGGAATTTTTTTTCTCTACATGTATTCCATGCCAAAAGGTATACCAAAAGCAATGATTGTGTTTTGCTTCTTTTAAAAGCAAAAGAGTGGCTACTAATTCTGGAGCTGTAAATAAAATCATAATAGACATAAAAAAAGCTGTAGCTAAACACAAACTACACCACGCGCCAACAACTACAGGCTGTAAAATAATGAGCAGAACACTAATTATGCTTACAGGAATAACAAGAAAGCCAAAAAGACAAACAAGCCATGGGTTTTTTGCCCATCTTTTACTACCGCCTTGCCATCCAAGTAAAAACTCTAAAGAATATCCAAAAGCCCCTAAACCAGCATCAGAAATCGGGAATGCATGGGAAACATCGGAATTCAGCACTTTACTTGTCCCATTTAAAAAAAAGGGATCCCAAACTTGAGAAATATATCCTAGTTGATACGCTGCCATGTATCGCGAAAAAAACCAACACACAAGAGCTAAAGCAATAGTCAAAACCCTTGCAGTCCAAGAAGAAGGATTAAAAGACCATCCTTTAGGGCAAAAACTTGTATTTTCAAAAGAGGTCTCAGGCATTGCTAATTGAAAGCCAAAGACAACAGCTAAAGATCCGATTAGAGTATCATTTAGATAAATAATCGACTGAGGAGCCCAAAATATAAGAGGTGCTAGTTTTAGCCAGATACCAAATCCTGCTATGCCCCATGCAAGTCCTTTTTTTTTAGTATAGAAAAAACATGTAGAGAATAATACAATGAGCAGTCCTATGCAAAGATCACTATACATAAGCAAGTCGTCTTGGTAGGAAAAAGTTAATGGATTAGCAAATAACCAAATTCCTAAAGTCATGCTAAGAAAACAAAACAATTTTTTCATTGTACTTTTCTCTTTAGAAAATTGGGTATATTCAATCCATTTTCTTTATACCAAGCTAATGGTTTTTCTTTTAATTCTTCTGCCCATTTCAAAATAGCTTCATCCACATGTTTCTTTGGCTCCCAACCTAGGCACTTTTTTGCTTTTGAGATGTTTAATTCATAATGATCATCTGCAATTTGAATCATCCAAGGTTTGATAAAAGAGGGCTTCATAAACGGCAGATGATCCTGGAACCAAGCACCTATTTTGGCAATTGGTTTAGGAATACGCCAGGTTGTCCAGTTTTTTTTATATAGAGAATAAGCCATTTTTTTTTGCAGCTCATCATAACTAAAAGTTTTAGCCTCTCCAATGAGCAGATTGATTTCTTCTGGGAGCTCTTTGCGTTTTTTCACACATAAGCCGATAGCTTCTACTAAATCGTTCATGTGTACAAAGCTAGATCCACTATGGATATTACCAGAAAAAAGATGAGCTTCTATTTGTTTTTCAAAAATTCTCTGCATTTGATTTGATAAAGGGATGGAATGGCATTTATCATCGTAAACACCTGCAATGCGTAAGTTAATACTACTAAATCCTTTTCTGAATTCATGAATAAGCTGCTCTGTTTGTGTTTTAGAACGAGGATATCCCCAAGAAGGTGCTATAGCTGAATCTTCTGTTATTTTAACTCCTGGCTGAGTAGGTTTATATATTAACATTGTTGAAGAAAAAATAAATTGCTCCAGTTGGAAATCCACTAAACCTTTTAAAATTCTTTGTGTGCCTTTCACGGTAATTTGATCGTACTTTTGACTCTCTGGCTCTGCAAAACTATAATAAGCAGCAAGATGGATAACCGAGACTATTTTATCCCCATAATATTTTTTTAATTGCTCAAATCCTTTAAGCACACTTTCATCAGAAGAAATATCTACTTTAATAAAAATCACCATCTGATTTACAGGTGGGGTAATATCAAAACCAATAATTTGATAATCTTGAGAAAAATACTCAGCTACTTTTGAGCCTATTCTTCCACTTATTCCTGTAATTAGAATGATTTGCTTGCCCATTATGAACAACTCGCTTTGGACTTAAACTTTAAAATATTTAATGTATTTTTTTGTTATTTTTTGCAAGTTTTATATAAAACAAGATACACAAGGGATTTTATAGATTAGAGTCTGGAAGACTCTGCATAATAATAGGATTATCGGTTGCAGTCATCTGTTTAAACTGTTTGCCTAAATAAAAAGCAGATGAAATCCAAGCTATTAAAATAAGAAATAAAACACAGGCTACAAAAGGAGCTGAAAGAGCTACGCTTCCCATTAGAATAATAAACACTTGATAAACTAAAGAAGAACCGGATTTACCTAAACTCGAACCTAGACCATCAATTGCAGCTTTTCCTTTCAGTTTAGACTCACTATTAAGAGGTAAAAAGGCTACTTCTTTAGAAGCGTCAAATACTGAATATTTGCAAGCTTTGCTTAAACAGTTTTGCAAAGATCCACAGTATACCGCCATTGCAAAAGGAGCTAATCCAAAAATAGCTGCTGAAAAAGCTGCCAATGAATCAGAGCAAAACATAAAAGTAAAAAAACCAACAGCAGTCAGCGTCATGATTGTTGGGGTTATAACTGCAGTAAAAGTCCAACCAAGTCTTGTAATTAAAACAGAAAAAAATAAAGCTCCACAGGTAGCTAATACGCCAATTCCTACAGTTATTTTATTCATGTGTTCAAGCATAATATTGGGATCGCTAAATAGAGTTGTTAATTGAGCCTTCCATAAGACATCTGTAAGGTTAATACTGATGTTATAGCCTAAAACAATGATAGCAAGAGGAACTAAATACCTAGAACGAAGAATGTACTTTATACTCTCTCGAATAGAAAGTTGTTTTTTTATTTCTTGCTTAATCAGACAGGGTTCTTTTCTTTCTTTATCAGTTAATACATAGCGATTAATCCAAGCATAAAGACCCATGCAAGCAATCCCTAAAACTATAATTAATAAAATAAGCTGATAGATTGTCTGGCTCCAAGGATTTTCATTGGTAGGTAAAAAAGAAAGAGTAAAAGGCTTACTAAAAATTAAAGCGAGAGATCCCCCTAAAATAGGGGCTATATTGGAACCTATATTTAAAATCCCGTACGTTCTTTTTGCTTCACCTACACATGTCACATCATTTACAAAGCCCCAGTAGATCACTGCTAATAATAAAGTAGCCCATAGCTCTGAAACTATATAAAAAGAGGTAAAAGTCCAATTGCGCACTAAAGCTATCAAGCCTTGAAATCCTTCTGGTAAAACAGTAGATAACCAATTTCCTAATGTATGCAGATGCAATTTTTCACTATTTGGGTATAAAATGAAGGCAAACAAAAGAAAATAAGCAAGAAAACAAGAGATGATAATATAAAAAACAGCTGATTTACTAAAATAGCGATTTAAGCGAGTATACAGCCAAGTAGCCCCAATTGCAGCTGGGAAAATCCCCCATACCTTAATAAAAGGAATCACCTCTGCCCCTGAATGCTTCGCTGTTAGAATAACTGCATCTTTTAAATTTCGCAGTACGCTGTAACTTACACAAATAAGAAATAGTAAAAGTAACATAGAAAGAACTTTTTTAAGTTCAGAGCGATGAACAGGCCAAAAAATGCTTCTTAAAATACCAAATGTTTTTACTTTTTCTTTTGTCATAAACCTTTTAATAAGAGATCTTAAAATCCTCTAATAGAGGAATTTTTGCAATCTCAAATCCGAGATTTTATAGAACTCATCACTTTTTATCCAATACTTTTTCTTTTTTCTTGTTCTTTTTATTTTAATATATATAATTATAAATTACATTTTTAACCAAATTAAAATCTATGTGTCATAAACTTACCCAACATCTTCATGAACTCTTCCCTCGCACTAGCAGTCCCTTTCGTTTGTTTGGAGAAAAAGGAGGTATTCTTCTTTTTAATTCTTTTGAAGAATCTTCTGGTTTAACTATATCAGAAGATGAAAAATATGTTTATATAGAAGCCTATGTTCCTGGTATTAAATCAGAAGAAATAGAACTTTCTCTAAACCAGGGCATTCTTTGGATCAAGGCCATTAAAAAAGAAGAAGTGAAAGACAATAAAAAAAAATTTTATCGCAGGGCTACCAACTCCTTTTCTTACAGCATTCCTTTACCTAGCGCTGTAGATGAAACAAAAAGTCCAGAATCTATATGTAAAAACGGAATAGTAAAAATAAAATTTAACAAAAAACAAGCTCAACCAGCCAAAAAAATTTCCGTACAATCCCTTTAAATTTTGAACCTTTCTAAAGACAAAAAATGTTATCTCTAAAAGAGAAGTTTCTGCTAAGATAAATCTCTCTCCAAACTACTTTTAATTGGTATTTTTATGGTTGAATCTCCTGCTGACATGCGCGTATTTATTTTATTAGGCCCTCCTGGAGCTGGAAAAGGAACTCAAGCAAAGAATTTATCCAAATATTTTCATCTTACCCATATTTCCACAGGAGACCTACTTAGAGAACAGATTCATAAAAAGACAGAACTTGGTAAAGCAGCAGATGTCTACATGCAGAGTGGCCAACTAGTTCCAGATAAAATGATTTTGCATATGTTATTTGAAAGAATCTCGGCTCAAGATTGTAAAAAAGGTTATATTTTAGACGGATTTCCTCGAACCTTAGCTCAAGCTGAAAAATTACAAGTCTATTTTACACAAAATAAAATTGAGCCCTTTGTTTTTAACCTAGATTTAAGTGATCAAGAGATTATTAGGCGATTGCGAGATCGTCTGATCTGCGTAAAATGCCATACTCCCTATCACCTATTTAACTCTCCACCAAAAAAAGCAGGAATTTGCGATATATGTCATGCAAACTTAATTTATCGATCTGATGATCAACCTGAATTGGTTAGTAAACGTCTGCAAATATATCATGAACAAACAGCTCCCTTAATTATGTATTATAAAGAACTTAAATTGCTCCATACTATTGATTGCAATTACACAGAACAAGAGATCTTTAATCAAATACTTCTTTATTTAAATGTTTCTTTCTCATTATGACTCCTTTTAAGAAATAGAGCGCTTTTTACCGTAAAACTGAACGACACTACCTATAATGACTAAAGCCAGACCCAATCCAGACCATAAGTTAGGTAGCCGATTAAAAATAAGCCAATCAAACAAGCCTGAAAATAGAAGAGCCACATAAGAAAAAGGGGCTAAAATAGACGGTCTAGCATATCGATAAGCAAACCCACGAAAAGATTGGTTAAAAATGCTTGTAACTCCCATACCTAATAAAATCCATAAGTGCAGAAAGCTACTTGTATGTCCATAAGTGCTTGTCTGAAATAATTCCCCTGAAAAAAGGTAAAAAACTCCTGTAAAAATGGAGCAGAGAAAAAACAAAAAAAACAATGTGCTTTGTTGAGGAGCATGAAGCACTTGATGAGAGTAGATTACTTGAGAACCTGCTAAAGCCACCGGAATCAGGAATCCGACTAAGCTAAACCTGCTAATCACTCCAAGATCTGGCTGCAGAATACAAAGCACCCCTATAAAAGAAATGGCGATACTAAATAGAGCAAGCATATTTAGACGCTGCCTATGAAAAAGACTTTCAAAGATTAAAATAAACAAGGGGGAAGTATTTTGTAAAACAGCTGCATCAAGCAAAGATTGCTGATTTAAAAAGTAAAAAAAAGAGTACTGATATACAAGTACACAACCGCTACGCAACCACTGTATTTTCCAGTTTGTGGCTTTCCAAAGTTGAACAATAGAATATTTTGCTAGAGAAAAGGGTAAGAGCAAAATAAAGGGAATGGCAAACCGTAAAAATGTGATTAAGAAAAAAGGAGTACCATCTAATCCAAACTTAGAAAACAACCCAAAGAGAGAAATCCCAATAGTTGAAAGTAGGATGTATGCTACTCCTTTCATAAAATCTTGGTCAAAAGATTTGGTTGTAGACATATGTGAAGACCTTGAGGAGAAGTGCGTAATCTTCACTTCTATACAAGACTCTAGCTATCCTCTCAAGATAAAAACCCCTTTATTCCTTCATAAATGGTATTTTTCCCTGTATTTTTTCCACTTCTTGTAGCAAAGTCCCAGTTTTAATGAGCTCTGATAACTTTTCTAAATAATCGGTTAGACATTGATCGGTTGATAAATAAGGAACATGTTTACGTACCGTATTAAAAGCCTCTTTTGTAGCACTACTTAAAAGGTTTGCACCTCTCATTTCGGCAGCCTGCACTCCACACAGCAGTTCAAAAGCTAATACATAACAGCTATTTTCATAAATTTCTTGAGCTCTTCGACCAGCAATAAGTCCCAAAGAAACAATATCTTGAAAATCCCCAGTTGAGGTAAGAGACTGAATAGACACAGGATTGCATAAAGAACGGTTTTCAGCTGTTAAAGAGGTAGACATAAACTGACCTCCCATTAATCCTAATCGTAAACCTGGATTTTCTAGACATAAAAAAGCAGGCAACTGATTACTGTGATTTTTATCCATGAATCGGTCGATGCGTCTATCAGAAAGATTAGATAATGTAGTCATACATATGGCAAGATGATCCATAGCCATAGAAATGTATTGCCCGTGAAAATGTCCATTATGAAATATTTCTTGATGTTCACAAAGAATCAAGGGATTGTCATTACTTGAATTTAACTCATTGGTTACTACCTTCTGAATCCATTTAAGGTTTTCTCGAATAGGTCCGATAATTTGAGGTGTACAACGCATGGAATAAGCATCTTCAATAGGTGCTTGAGTAGCCATTGGTTTTGTATGTGCATAAGACTGTAGCTGTTTTTCAACAGATTTTTCATCCACTGCCATTTGCGAGTCTTGTAAAATAGCCCAAATATTTTTAGCGGTTATTAATTGACCTTCATGGGGCTTTTGAGCATGTACAAATGGATGAAAAGGTTTCTTTTTCACCTTTAAACTCTCAAAAGTTAAGCAAGAAATTACATCATAAGTTTTAATTAGTGAAATGGCCTTCTCTACAAGTGAAGATGCTAAAGCCGCCATTGTAGATGTTCCATTAATTAAACATAAACCTTCTTTAAAGTTTAACTTCATGGGCTCAATACACGCTTCTTTTAAAGCTTGCTGACCAGAAATGATTCGACCTTGATACTTAGTTTTCCATTTACCTGTAGCAACAAGAGCAATACATGCTAAAGGACCCAAATCACCACTTGCACCTAGAGATCCTTTTGAAGGAATACAAGGAAGAATTCCAGCGTTATAAATTTGCATTAATTTATTAAAATTAGCCCAAGAAATAGCAGAGGTCCCTCTTGCTAGAGAATTCAATCTTGTCAAAATAGTAGCTCTTACTATGTGATCATCCATATAAGAGCCTACATTTGTTGCAACTGCAGAAATTAAATTCTCTTGCAACTGCCCAGCGGAGCTAATAGGAATTAGCCAATCTACAAAGCCACCCAAACTTGTATTCACTCCATAAATCACTCGATTATCCTCTACAAACCGATCCAGTAGTTCTCGAGAATCTTCAATCTTTTTTTTTGTCTCCTTAGAAATCTCTACTCTAGATTTAGAGTTTTCCCCAGCTTGATTTAAAATCTTTGTGGTTAGATTATACCCGTTAATAATAACAGTATCACTTTCTTTTTCTAATATCATATATTAAATATCCTATATTAATTAAAATTAATTTTATCGATTAAAAAATCAGAAAAGCTAATTTATACAAGATAATAATTTGTAGTCATTAAAAATTATAGATTACTTTTTTTTGTATAGTTTTAATTTAATAAAATGATTTAATTAAACTTATATTTAAATATTTTTGTAAGCGAGTTTTGTAATCATTTTCAGGAAAAAAAAATTTTAAAATCAGTTGAATTTTTCACTTAAAAAATCCACACTAATGTTTTTAGGGAGTATTTTATGGTTTATTTATGGAAATGCTTTATGCGTATGAATAAAATTAAGGCTCGTCTTATAGCTTTAAAAGCTCATCTCATCAGAAAAATAAGAGATGGATCTTTTGAATTGCCTACATGTACTTATCTCAACACAAAACTTAAACCTCTTAATTTACGTTATCACACATTTGCAGAAGCCCTTAGACTTATACAGGATAGAAAACTGAAAAGGATCATAGAAACAGGAACTTCCAGATGTGGGGGTACTAATTGTTCAGGAGATGGTTGTTCTTCCTTAATTTTCACTGATTATATCAATAAATACGGTGGCGAATTTTACTCTGTGGATATAGATAAACAAGCACTTTTAAATGCACAAAGAGATTTAAAACCAGGCTTTAAAAATGCTCATTTTATTTGCTCTGATTCAGTAGGGTTCCTACATAATTTTTCAGAATCTATAGACTTTCTCTATTTAGATAGTTATGATTTTGAAGTTATGAACCCGTTAGCTTCACAAAAGCATCACCTTTTAGAAATACAGGCAGCCTATCCAAAGCTACATAAAAACAGCGTAATTATGATTGATGATTGCATGCTTCCTCGAGGAGGAAAAGGTAAACTTGTTATCGATTTTTTGATAAAAAAAGGATGGAGAATTCTTGTAAAAGGGTATCAGGTAATATTAATACAAAATTGATACAGACTCTACCAGTCTTCCTTTGTTTCATAGACTAAAGCAATAAAGCCTCTTATTTTTTTTTCTTTTAAAATCCCTTAATGTACTGCATTTTAAAAATGCTGTTTCTTATCACCCTATGAACACATAAGGGAATATCCAACCTATCTTTACATTGCAGCGTCCTATTTATTAGATTTCAGAAAGCGCTTCCTATCGGAATATTTGTTGGATAGAAGACTTACTGATTAAATATTCTGATACGGACAAAAAAACCAAAGATATTTTTATTTAGAAAAAAGAAAAGGCACATATTAAAAAGCCAGAAGATCATTTGCACTGTATTTGCTAATGGTAATTGCCATGACTTTCGTTTATTTAAAGAGTCTAAAGCTGAAAATCTACCCAAATACTAAGATAGTTACAGATACAGGATATCAAAGAATTCAAAAGATCCATTCAAATACAAGTATGCCTAAGAAAAAAAAGAAACCATTGTCAAACAGAATGCTTAAGCGTTTTAAAATCATAGCAGGTTAATATAGAAATTGCCGGAAACACTTTTACTTAAGATTTAATCTCTAGCAGGGATGTATAATTGAGAGCTTTGATTTTAGAGTTTCAGGATTAAAAAATTGACCATCTGATAATTATACCGCTTTTTCATAGGAAAAATGGGGGCAGTTGGACTCGAACCAACGAAAGTCTAAGACTGAGAGATTTACAGTCTCTTGCAATTGCCGCTATGCGATACCCCCTAAAAACGATGCTGGAGAAAGGAATCGAACCCTCAACCGTCCGCTTACAAGGCGGATGCTCTACCGTTGAGCTACTCCAGCAATTAGATGAAAACTTTATAGCAAAGAGCTGTTTTACCCTCAAGAATTATCTGAGTTTTTATTTTCAGGAGGGACAACGCTCTTAGTTCTTTGAAAAAGGGAAGAAACCTTTACAGATGACATTGGAGGTTGTTGTAGGGAAACCCGCTCTGGACTTAATATTTTGGTTTTTCCTTTGTTTTCACAACATTTTTTCATTTTTTTCCCTGAACCACAAGGGCAGGGATCATTTCGGCCTGTCTTATTCATTATTACCTCAAAAATAGGCGCCAGAATATCCTAAGTCGCATAAAAAGAGCAATCGTGAAATAATGGTTTTGAAAAAAGGACTTTAAAATGATAAACCTACCTATCCCATTAGCTACTCCTCCTTGGACTGGTTTAGGCCGCAAACTAGAAAGTTTATGTCGCAAGGCTTTATACGAATATCAACTATTAGAAGGGATTGATAAATTGGCAATTGCTTTAAGTGGAGGCAAAGATAGCCTAAGTCTATTATTTCTACTCAAAGCAATTTTAGGAAGAGGTTTTTCTCCTATCCAACTACACGCTATTCACATTGGAGGGGCTTTTTCTTGCGGAGCTGGAATAAGCAGCTCCTTCCTAAAAGGAATTTGTGAAAAATTAGACGTCCCTCTTACCATTGTGAACGTAGATCAGGATATAAATACATTGCAGTGCTACTCCTGTTCACGCAATAGAAGAAAAATTCTCTTTGAAACAGCAAAAAGCGTTCAAATAACGACCATTGCTTTTGGTCATCATCGTGATGATAGTGTAGAAACGCTTTTTATGAATCTTATGCATAAAGCAGAATTTACTGCTATACTGCCTAAAGTTCCCATGTATGATTATGGAGTTACTATTATTCGACCCTTAATTTATGTGCCCGAAGAGAGTTTAATACAATTTGCTAAATTTTATGAATTTTCAAGAGTTGTTTGTCAATGTCCAGTAGGTCAAAAATCTATGCGAAAAACAGTGAAAAACATCTTAAAAGACATAAAGGAGAAATTTCCTAATGCAACTGACAATTTAGCAATAGCCTCCCGTATTTACGGCTCTCAAAAAGCTTTAGAAAAACCTTAAACACTGCTTTAATCTATCAAGCTATGCATACATCTGAATTACTCGCTGTCATTTCTTACTTTTTTTTACTAACTCTTATTGTCATCTGCTCTTATAAACGTCACCTAACGGCTACGGATTTTATCATTGGAAGTAGGTCTTTAAACTACTGGCTAACTGCACTAGCAGCTCATGCTAGTGATATGAGCAGCTGGCTATTTATGGGTTATCCGGCAATGATTTTTGCAGCAGGTTTATTTAACGCTTGGGCTGCTATTGGTTTGATACTGTTTATGTTTTTAAATTGGCAATTTATTGCGCCTAAATTAAGAACAGCAACTGAAGAGTATAATAGCCTAACCCTATCTTCTTTTTTTGAAAGCAGGTTAACTGATACCTCTGGTCTTATCCGCATATTTACTGCCACTATGTCAATTGTTTTTTATACTATTTACATCTCAGCTGGACTCGTCGGGCTCGGCATTCTCTTAGAGGTTCTCTTTCAAGTTCATTATTCTTGGGGGGTTTTCATTGGAATCTCTATTATTATTCCCTATGTATTTATAGGAGGCTATTTAACACTTGCTTGGATTGATTTATTTCAAGGGATTTTTCTTATGTTGGTGATTGTAGCCACTCCTCTTCTTTTACTAAATAAGTTAGGTGGATGGGATCATCTGTTTCAAGTTGTCCATGCAAAAAAATTATCTTTATCTTTATTTCCCAATTTTTCTTTTCAATCTATTTTAAAGATTATCTATATGGTATTTGGATGGGGATTAGGTTATTTTGGCCAGCCTCATATTATCACTAAATTTATGGGAATTAGAGATGTAAAAGAAATGAAAAAATCTCAATATATTGGAATGAGTTGGATGATTCTTTCCATTAGCGCTTCCACTTTAGTTGGCTTAGTTGGTATTTTATATTTCCAACAAGGCTTAGAAGATCCTCAACAACTTTTTGTCTTAATGGTAAGAGATTCTTTTACCCCCTTTTTTGTAGGCTTTATTTTATGCGGTGTATTAGCTGCTACAATTAATGCAATGAGCGCTCAAGTATTGATTCTTTCTTCTAATATTTCAGAAGATTTTTATAAACGCTTAATCCGTAAAACCGCTTCATCAAAAGAGAGACTAGTAGTTGCACGAATAGGAATTATTCTAGTTGGATTCCTTGCCTTTTTTATTGCTTATTCAAAAATTAGTAGTATCTATTCACTTGTAATGTATGCGTGGTCTGGTTTAGGCTGTTCTTTTGGACCTTTAATTCTATTATGTTTATACTGGAAAAAAGTGAACAAATATGGAGCTTGGGCAGGAATTTTAACAGGTGGCATGACAGCAGCTATTTGGCCTTATTTTAATGCTAAAATACCATCTATGATCCCTGGGTTTTTTGTAGGATTAATTGCCATTTATGCAGTTTCTAAATTAACTCAAAATAAAATTCCCCCATCAACCCTACAGGAGATATAATGCAAAAAAAACCTTACATTTTAATCACAAATGATGATGGGATTGAAGCCCCAGGGCTGTTTGCCTTATATCAAGCTATTTGCAACTTTGCAGAAGTTGTTATTATAGCCCCAGCATCGGAGCAATCTGGCGTAGGAGCTGGTATCTCTTTAAGAAATCCTTTACAAATTCAATCTGTTATTTGGCCAACTAATACAGCTGCATGGAAAGTAACAGGCACTCCTGCGGATTGTGTACGCTTAGGTCTACACACTATTTTAGAGAGAACCCCTGATCTTATTCTATCTGGAATCAATCGAGGCTCTAACGCCGGAAGAACAGTTCTCTATAGCGGTACTGTTGGTGCTGTTATTGAAGGAACGATGAAAAATGTCCCTGGGATTGCTTTCTCCTCCGTCAATTATAAAAACCCTAATTATGAGCAATTTAAAGAATTTGTGCAGCCTATTGCGTCTCAATGCTTAACCCAACCACTACCTAAAGGGACTCTGCTGAATGTAAATTTTCCCAATACAGAAAAAATTCAAGGTATAAAGCTAGCTCATCAAGGGATGGGTTATTGGATGGAAAATCCAGAACAAAGACTCCATCCAGAAGGGCATGAATATTATTGGTTAGGAGGAAAATGGAGCACATATGAAGAAGATGAAGGAAGCGATGTGTATTTACTAGAAAAAGGATACGTCACAGCCGTTCCTATTCATATCAATGAATTAACAGATAAAGCATTGCTTTTAGAAAGAAAACAGCCTTTTGAGCATTTTGTGAATTCTAAGCCAACCCTCACCGAACTTTAACTTGTTTTTTTGTAATTTGTCTTTCCATTGTGCCCAAACGTATAAAAGCCTGTTTCTGCGTTCTTTCTACAATTTCTCTCCCACCCTCTATCTCATAAAGCCTTTTTAGCTCCTCTTTTAAAGCTATACTATAAAAAGAAGGATAAAATTCTTTAGAATCTAAACTGCTTTGTTGAAATTTACGAGCTGCTATCATTAAATCGACTAAATCTTCAAAATGTTGTCTTAAAATAGGTTGAGCTTGCATCAATTGCTGACGATCCTGAATACATTTCAATGTATTAAGCATTTTTCGACAATGAGCATCCCCTTCCAGTTGAAAATCTTCATAGGAACTGGGATTACATCCCACTAAGATAAGAATAATTAATAATTTTTTCATACAAAATCGTTATGTTATGCTTAAATTGACCTAGGAAATTAAATGTAAATCCAATAAACAAAAATTATTAAAGCCTCACCTAAAGATAGGTCATATAGCTATTATAAATCATCTTAAAGAAATAGGGCCCTCAAATTCACCATATTGGATCTGTCTAACTGAACCATTTGTCAAGATGACTTTAATCAAAAAAAATAAAACTTAATTCATTAAAATCTATCTTATTAACTCCTGTTTTAGATTTTCTGGTAGTCCTAAACAGGTAGTGATTTTAAATTATAATTGCAAATAAACATTTTAATCACACCAATGTGATTAGCTATTTTCTTAGAAAAAGATAATGTTTTTCGAACTAATCTTGAGCATCTTTGCCTGATCGTACAGTTAAATCTTTCAATATAACTTGTTTTTCCGGATCC
>JAUPVT010000053.1 GCA_030916885.1 Chlamydiota bacterium | reverse complement strand
TACAAATAGAGCATCTCGAAGTAGAAGCAAAAAGCCTTGCCAACGACACCGTTCCAGCTCTTTTGATAATTGATGAGCATATGCGAAGGATGCGTGAGACAATGGCTTTAACTAAACAGTCTTTCAATTTACCTTCTAAAAATACTTTTGTAGTAAATACCAATAATAAGCTTGTACAAAAAGCCTATCAATTAGAAATAAAAGAACCAGAACTTGCCAAAGAACTCATTCATCATATTTATGAGCTCTCCTTGCTTTCTCAAAAAGAGCTAGCGCCAGAAGCCCTGTCCTCTTTTATTTTGCGTTCTAATCGAGTGTTGGAAAAAATGGCAGATTTCTGTCCTTAAAAAAACTCGCCTCAAGGAGCAGATCCTGCTCCTTGAGGCATAATTGTCACAGAATCGATCACCCTTCCCTTGATATCTATTGCCTCTACTACCGCTTTTTCTTGATCTATTTGTACTAAACACACCGAATTGACTTTTGCTATTTTTTCTAAATACCACTTCTTTCTAGGAGTTCGTGTCCTAACACCCCAAGAACCATCTCCCATATATATGACCCCTTCCGGATGATATTTCCCATTTTTTAAAGG
This sequence comes from Chlamydiota bacterium, assembly GCA_030916885.1. GTDB lineage: Bacteria > Chlamydiota > Chlamydiia > Chlamydiales > Rhabdochlamydiaceae > Rhabdochlamydia. The sequence continues at coordinate 7,480 of JAUPVT010000053.1, read as the reverse complement.
ATAGGTTCTCTTATAAGCATGATTATGATTCTCAAAAGCTATTTGTAAATGATAACGATCAAAATGAGGATGCCAATACTCTCGAACTCTCGTTGGAGTTATTCCCTCTTCAGAGTAAACAGAAGGGTATCCTGAAATATGATAGACTGCCATTTTATAAGAGTTTTTCTCTCTTTTTTCTAACTCTTTTTCTAGCCACTTCTCCTGTGCTTTAACCCGATATTGATGACCAGTATCAAGCAAAAAAAGAGACAAACTACCAATATCTATCACTTTAAAAGATCTTATTTCGGGTAAAAACTTATATGCTATTTCCTCTTCTTCTAGACCTATACGCTCAACATCATGATTCCCCAATAAACCAATAATCGGAATTAATCGCCCATCGAGAGTTTTCATTGTTTCTGACCAAGTATTAAAAAAGGTGATCCATCTTTTTTCCTGCCAACCCTTCTGTTTAAATAGTTGTTTGGTTCCACGGGTATAAGCTATGTCTCCCCCAACTACCACAAAATCAGGTGATCTAACTGCGATCTGTGCAGCCATTTTACGCATTAAATCCAAATAGCAATAAACATCCCCTCCTACAGCAAATACAAGAGGAACATCAGCCGCTAAAGTCCTAAACCTATACACCTTGTTTCCAGATAAACCAAATTCATATTCTGTATTAGGTTCAAGATCAAATAGCTCCAGAGAATGTACTCGTAGAGGTAAATACCCCAAATAAATATAAGTCCCTTCTTTATAAGACCAGGTGTTTTCTCCTTGTTTGCGATATTTGATCTTAGTTTCTTCTTTATCTTCTGTATACCAATGTATGATCATGCTTGTAGCAGGGTCATTTTCCCAAGACAAATACACGGTAGGTTGCATTTTTGGGAAAAAACTGAAAGAACAAAAAAAGCATAAAATACTGGTAATTAAAAGCATAAGCCCTCTAAAAAAAGACTTATCATATTTATTAATTTCTCGTAAAGAAAAAAATAACCAATTTACATTTAAATCTTTAACATATATTTACCTTTAAACTATAAAATATAATCAAAACAACTTATTTAATATAAAAACAATAAGAAAATACCATGATAAATAATATTAATGTATCTAATTTGCAAGTATTTAATAAAGAAGGGGCCTCTCTATCCTGTCCCAATGATTTACAAGAAGCAATACAAGTAGGAATCGCAAAAAAAGTTGGAAAACTTCTTAACGCAGAAGGATTTCTTACTCTTATCCCTGGTTTTGATCCCTCTAAAGGTACCAAGCTTCGCATCTATCTTACAAAAGATGGGATTACAATTCAGCTATTAGAAAGAGATTTAGAAGTAGACACCTCTTATACAAAAAAAGATCCAGAGCTTTCTGAAGAAATTAAAATAAGAAAAGAAAAAATTATTAAAAAAATCGACTCATTATTTAAAGAACCTTCTTTTCTTAATCCTTCTGCTAGATTAGCATCTAAAAAAACCCGTCCTTTATTTATACCTTTACAGTCAAGTAAAGATGAACAAGTCCCTTTTAAAATCGGGTTTGATACTACCACCGTTTCAAACTCTAAAATAGAATCACTACATGCTAAAATAGAGGGTCTACAAGATCAGCTAAATAAGACCTCCCCCCATTCTAAAGAGCTAGAAGTAATAAAAGAACAACTTCAATTCTTAAACCGAGCTATTCACAATTTATCAATTAAGCAAGAAAACATTACCTATCCTCATACTGAAGAATATGCACTTATTAATAAACTGGTAGATAACCAACGAGATGTTTATCGAGCATTACTAGATCTTTTATCTAGCAATCTAAGTCAAATCCCTACTCCTCCTTCATCTGTTTTCCAAGATACTAAAATCAAGGAGATGACTTTTAAAGCAAAAGAAAATGCCTCCTTAGAAGAGATTAAAGATCTTTCAGCCCAAGAACAAAAAAAGCTTGTTGATCTAAAAGAAGGCCTTAAAAACTTATCTAATCTACAAAAAGAAAAAGACAACTTAGAATTAGAATATGAAACTCTTAGACAGCAATTTAATGCAGCTAAAGATATTCACTATATAAAATCTGTAACTTATAATGACCAAATCGAGCAATTAGAGATCTCAAATAGATCTTTACAAACACAACTTTCTACTAAAGATGAGGAAATTTTCACACTAGAGCACCGGTTTCAAAGCTTAATCAATACTCTTCGAGAATTAGAAGAGCAACGCTTTCTGTTAAAGGAAGAACTAGAGACACTAAAACAGTCTTGTGCTCTTATAGATAAAAATCATGAGAAAACTTCTCACCTTTTAGCAAACAAAGAGGAAGAGATTGGATCCTTACAAGAAAAACTCAAAGAGCTACATCCATTGACTTTAAAGCTATTCAATCTACAAAAAGAAAAAGATGACTTAAAGTTAGAACACAGAAATCTTACAAAGCAATTGGAGCTAACCAATCAAAATCAAACCAAATTATCTACTACTTTCGAGAATAAAATTAAAGAATTAGAGAATCTTACTAAAGATTTACAAATACAACTTTTTGTTAAAGAGAAGGAATTTTTTGAACTAAATGAGCAGTTTCAACACTTATTCGAAACCCATCAAGGATTACAAAACCAATTAGAAAATGAGAAAGAAATATCAAGTATATTAGAAACAGCTGCCATACCAGAAGCAAGTAAAGAGATAGCTTTCATAGACACGATTGTAAAAGAAGCAGAAAAAACTATGGAAGAACATCTTTCCTCTCTAGAGAACAGCACGATTACAGAAGACCCATTAACCCCAACCTCTGATTATTACACTCTAATAACGCCATCCCTGGAAGAACCTCTCAAAACATCCATTTTACAAGCAAAAATAAATGACCTGCAAGAAGAACTCAAAGATATTAGACCTATTGCATACAATACTACCAACAGAATAGAAAAAATGGAAAAATCCAATAAGGATTTAACATTAGAATTATCCGAAAAAACAAAAACCATTGAAAATTTAGAAGAAGAGAAAAAATTTCTAGAATCTCAATTAGATAGATCCCAATCACAGGTAAAAGAGTTAAAAACAGCTCAATACCAGTTAGAAAAACAACAAAAAGAAATAAGTATTTCTTCAGAAGACAGTAATGCTCTTTTAGAAGAATTAGAAAAATTACAAAAACAATTATCATCAGAAAAAAAAGAAAGAGCTAAACTAGAACAAATTCATGAAGAACAGCTAGAAAGATTAAAAACTCTATATAATGAGAACGCTCTAGAGAAAATGGAACGTATAAATGAAAAGATAATTAACTTACAAAAAGAACAAAAAATCATATGCTTTACTCTAACACATTCTATAGCAAACTATATGAAGTCAGAATCTATTACTGAAGATATAGGTCAAAATATATTTAATTTAATAGAAAAAGCTTTCAATGCAACTGGATATAAAACCTTATTAGATTTAGTAAGCTCCGAAGAAGATATTGCATCATCTGAAGAAAGTATTAGCTTAGGCGAGTACGATGAAGATTCTTACATAGGACTATAAAGACAGAAAAGATCTTTTCTGTCTTTATAGTTAAACTTCTTATTTAATGTCCGTAAGCTCTACTTCTTTCTCTTTTACAGTAGAGGGTTGAATATCGGTAATAGCGTTTTTCAACACTTCCATTTTCCCGCCTTGGTAAAGAGATAAAATCACAGTGTCTTTTTCTATTTTATCTATTGTGCCAAGGATTCCCATAATAGTAACACGATCTCCTTTAGCAATGGAATTGCGCATTTGCTCCATCTGTTTACGACGTTTTTGATCGGGACGCCAGATAATAAAATAGAAGAAAATAACAGCAAATCCAATCATAAATAGCATTTGCATTAAGTTGCTATTACTACCGGTTGCTTCTGTATCAGCAAATACAGAGATTGTTGCACAAAGAGCGGGAATAGTAAATTTACATATTTTGTTCATAACTCTATCCTTATCATTTGAGATATTTTTGCTCTAGAATGCCCAAGTACATTGGATAAATCAAGAAAAATTCAAAAGCTTCAAAAAAGTCTTAACAAAGCAATTGTTTCAATATGTATTGTATGAGGGAATTGATCTACTGGCTGAAGTAGCATCAATTGGTATCCTTTTTGCATAAACAATTGAATATCTTTTGCTTGAGTAACTGGATTGCAAGAAATATAAAGAATTTCTTGAGATCGCAATTCTAGAAGAGATTTTATGGTTTTGGCATCTAATCCTGTGCGAGGAGGGTCAACAATGACCAAATCGGGAGCGCTAAAGATGGGATCATTTTTTAATTCCTGCACTTTTTGCCCTACATCCCCGCAAATGATTTCCAGATTCTCAACATGATTTAATTCTTTATTTATTTTAGCATCAAATACAGCATGAGGATTTAGCTCAATAGCGGTTACTCTATCAGCTATTTTAGCAAAAACAATGGATAAAGTAGCGGTTCCTGCATAGAGATCAAGAATATGTTGTTTAGGGCCTTGTATAGCTTGAAGCGCAGCTGAAAACAGCTTTTCTGCTTGCCTTGGATTCGGTTGAAAAAAAGAAGTAGGACTAATTTTAAAAGTTAGAGTTTTACCGTCTATGTTAAGCCGTTCTAACATATGATCTGGGCCGAACAAATGCATTTCAAAAAACTGCGTGGGTTGTCCTTTGATCGTTTGCTGAATACGCAAAAAGATGCTGAGTCTTTCTGGTTCAGAAGCTGTCAATAAGATCTCTTGAATAAATTGCTCGATCTGTTTTTTATTTAAAGCATATTCTGGCCTACCAGAAACAGTAAGCATCACAAGTTTATCAGATGTATTCAGAGACTGACGCACAATCAATGTTCGTAAAGATCCTGTATTATCTAAGCGATAAGCACTAAGACCGCTTTTTTTCCACCATAGCCTTACCTGAGCAACAACAGATGAAAACCATGCAGAGACCAGCCAACACTCTTGGAGATTAAATACATGACCTCTACTACCAGCTAAGATGAGTCCTAAGAATTGTCGCCCAGATCGATCTTGAGAAAAGCTAAACTCCATCTTATTGCGATATTGCCAAATCCTATCGCAGCTAAGAATCGGTTTAAGAAAAAACCCCTCTTTGATAAAAGAAGCAAATAACTCATGAACTCGTTGCTGTTTCTGTTCTAATTGAAACAAATAATCTACTTGCTGCCAGCTACATCCTCCACAAGAGGGAGAATGAGAACACTTGGAGGCTGTTCTATAAGGCGACAAGTGGGTAATCTGTTTGATGAAAGCGCGTTGTTTTCTTTTGATTTCAACAACTAATTCATCTCCAATAACTCCACCTATGACATGCAGCGGCTTTGAAAAGTCAGGGCTGTTCCCCGTTCCGTAGCCTTTTTTATGGAATTTTTGAATTAAACAAACGCTTTCTTTCATTTTTTTTCTTTTATGAATTCAAATCATAACAAGAAAAAAAATTAACCTTTAGCAAATTCTTATCTTTTTTTCTTACGAGCTGGCGCTTTCTTTTTAGCAGGCGCTCTTTTTGTACCCTTTGCTTTTTCTGCTCTAGCTGCTTTTTTCATTCCAGATCTTGCAGCAGCTACAGACTCTTTACGAAATACCTTAGATGTTTTAGAAAATCTAATCGTATTAGTTCTTGCTCTTTGAGCTGCTGCCTTATTACCCTCCATTGCTTTTTCCAAATCATGCCTGATATCAGCAATTTGATGCAGTAATCTTTGAATCGTTTCTTTTAACGCCATAACTTCCCTCCTTAAGGATAGTCGATTTTCAAGTTTATTTTACATTCACGATTCATAAACTGTTTTTAGAAATTGCGCAACTATTTTTACACATATGTTTATATATTACAAAAAAACCAAACAGCTTTACTAAGAAGAAATACTTTGTTAAGCTAATATAAAAAAGCTTAAATCCCATGAATCAACCTATTTATTATATAAATGGAAACTATGTTCCAGAGAGTGAAGCCAAGCTTTCTGTTTTTGATCTTTCTATTCTAAGAGGATTTGGTGTTTTCGATTATTTACGCACTTACAAGAAACGCCCTTTTCATCTTTGGGACCATCTCGAAAGGTTAAATTATTCCGCTGAAAACTTAAGCTTAAAAGTCCCTTGCAGCTTAGCTAAGATTGCAAACATTATCGATTCTTTGATTAAGTTAAATCAGTTGGAAGAAGCAGGAATTAAAATTATTGTAACAGGAGGAATTAGTCCTGATCAATTTACTCCTCAAACAGCTTCTCTCATTGTTCTTGTCTTTGCTCTAACCAAGTACCCTAAACTCTTTTATACAAAAGGGATTTCTGCAATTACTACTTCTTTAGCACGCAGTTTTCCGAAACTAAAAACAACCCAATATATTCCAGCAATTGTCACCCTGCATGCAAACCATCAAGCAAAAGAAGCTATTTATTTAAACCAAGCTCGGGAACTATTAGAAGCAACCACTAGTAATTTCTTCTGTTTTAAAAAAAATATATTATACACATGCAATTCTGATGAAATATTACTTGGGGTTACTCGTGAGATTGTTCTTAAATTAGCATCTCAAAAATTTCCTGTTCAATTGCGCCCTATTACCTACGAGGAATTATCTACAATCGATGAGGCCTTCATAACTGCTAGTAATAAAGAAATTGTGCCTATTATTAAAATAGATCATCATCAGATTGGAACGGGAAAAGTAGGAGTAAGAACAAAAGAGATGATTCAAGTCTTTAGAGAGTATACCCAACAGTCTGAATGGAAATCTTTATCTATCCCAAGGCATGTTATAAATAAATAAATTGATTTATTTTTTTATTGTTTAATTATGGACAGGGAATCTTCTCTTACGCTATAATGGGCTCTAGTGAACAAACTCTAATTTTAAGAGTTTTTTTTCACCACACTTTCGTGTTGGTCCCGTGTGTTGTCACCCGCGTCCCGTTTTTTAGCCGGCGCTTTAGATTCCGCGAATCAACTTCAGTGTTAATTTTTTTTAATATCGTTAAAATAGTTTTTAACGATTTGTATGTATTCTTGGAGAATTTATGAACGAATCAAATAGCAAAAAGCTGTACGTAGGCAGCCTACCTTTTAAAACAACTGAAGAAGAGCTTCATAACCTTTTCGCCCAATATGGCGAAGTCCTTTCTGCTCGTATTGTAGTAGATAGAGCAAATGGCGATGCCTCAAAAGGCTTTGGCTTTGTTGAAATGAAAAGGGAAGAAGACGCCCAAAACGCTGCAAAAGAATTAAACGGCCATGCATACGAGGGACGCAATCTGATTGTAAATGAAGCACGTCCTGAGCAAAAAACCAACTTTGCACGCCGTGATGATCGAGCAGGTGGTAATCGTTCTTTCGGTAACGATCGTCCTCCTTTCCGCACTCGTCGTGATCGCGGTTAGTCTTTTTAGTTTTTTAAAGCCAAGGATTCAAAAATCCTTGGCTTTTTCTTTTCCAAAAAAAAATAAATATTTTTCTTGAAATCTGCCATGACACTTCTTTTAAATT
>JAUPVT010000052.1 GCA_030916885.1 Chlamydiota bacterium | reverse complement strand
TCTAAAACCATTGATCCAAGCAGCCCATAAGAAAGCAATTAAGAAAGTAGGAAAAAATGTTACTCTTTCCGGCTTTCGTAAAGGGAAAGCTCCTGAGAATCTTATCGAAAAAAACTTCTCACTGGAAATTAGAAAACAGCGAGATCAAGAAATTGCTAATGCTGCTTTCCATGAGTGTCAAAAGCTAGCTAATATTCCTATGCTACATAAGGAAGCTAAAGTCTCTTTTAGCATGAAGAGCCATTCGACACATGGAGCTCTTTTACTACTTTCTTTTGAAACTGAACCTACTCTTCCTTTTATAGACCCTAAGGAAATCCATCTAAAAAATGTTAAAAGACCCGAAGTAAATCCTGAAAAAATTGCTGAAACTATCCGTCAAACCCAATTCTTCTTTGCAAAATGGGAAAAAATAACCGAGCGTCCTGTTCAGGAAAATGACTTTGTTACTTTAGATGTAGATCTGATTGAAGAAGGAACTCCTTTATTTTCCAATACGCGTTTTGAAGTAAATGTAAAGAGCATGGCTGAATGGATGTTACCCCTTGTCCTTGGCAAAAAAATCTCTGATACGGCTGAAGGTATAAGTATTCCCGATCAAAATGCATCTCAAGAAGAAAAAGAAGAATTAAAACCAAAAAAAGCACGTATTACTATTAAATCCGTTGATGTAGCAACTTTGCCTCCTGTTGATGAAAAATTTGCTAAGCTGCTTGGGCTCTCTTCTATCGAAGAGTTACATCAACGAGTAGAAGAGTTATTAAATAAGCAGGCTGATGCTCATGTCCAAGAAATTCTACGCGAACAAGTAACAGATATTTTGCTAAAGCAATTCCCTTTTGATTTACCTAAAACCCTTGTACAAAAAGAAGTAGAATTTAGAATTAAGCAACTAGCTCAAAATGCTGATTTTAAAAGCTATTGGGATAATTTGAAAGCAGAAGAGCGTAAAAAAATGTTTGAAACAATCGAACAACAATCGGAAAAAGCTGTTCGAATGTTCTATTTATGCCGTAAAATTGTAAGTGAAGCAAACATTCGTATTTCTGCAGAAGATGTTCCTTCTGCTGTCTCTACTCCTCTTGAGATTTTACTTAATCCCCAAAATCCTAATCACTCTAATCATCCTGAAATTGAGCATGCAGAAGCATATTCTCGATTGATCTTAGAAAAGGCAGAAGACTGGATTATTAAATATGCAAAGTTTTAAGTTAAGCTAGTTCAACTTGCAGATTATCTTTTCATTAAGCAATACTAGAGAATTCACATTAACCGCTTTTGAGGTCTATCGTATGAATGTTCCATATGTGATTGAAGATACAGGCCGTGGCGAGCGTGCCATGGATATTTTTTCCCGTCTATTAAAAGACAGGATTGTTTTTATTGGTACAGAGATTACAGATCAAGTAGCTGATGTAATTATTGCCCAAATGCTTTTTTTACGTGCTGAAGATCCAAAAAAAGCTATAAGCATCTATATAAATTCTCCTGGAGGTTATATCTCTGCTGGATTAGCGATTTATGACACCATGATGTTTATGGATTACGAAATTAACACTTACTGTATAGGACAATCTTGTTCTATGGCGGCCCTTCTTTTAGCAGCTGGCACTAAAGGTAAGCGATTTGCCTTACCTCATAGTCGAATTATGATTCACCAGCCAATGGGTGGGATTGGTGGGTCTTCTGCTGATATTGCTATTCAGGCAAAAGAAATTATTGAGCTTAAAAGAATTTGCTCTAAGATTTTAGCTCAACTCACAGGTCAAGACCTTGCAAAAATTGTTGAAGACTCTGAGAGAGATTTTTTTATGAATCCAGAAGAGGCAAAAGAATATGGCCTCATTGACAAAATAGCTACACAACCACAAAAAACGCCAGCGACAAAACAAGAATAAAAACAAAAGATTTTTAAGATTTATGACAAAAAAAGAAAAAAATGGCGCCCACTGCTCTTTTTGCGGCCGCCCAGAAGAAGCTGTGGAAAAACTGATATCTGGTCCTGAATCCTACATTTGCGATAAATGCGTTCGTCTATGTATTGAAATTGTCGATAAAAAGCCAATTCATCATGAGCTAAAGATATTAAAACCAAAAGAGATCAAATCTTCTTTGGATGCTTATGTCATTGGTCAAGAACGAGCCAAAAAGACCATTTCGGTTGCTGTTTATAATCATTATAAGAGAATTCGTTCTCTTCAAAAAGAGAGTGAAATCGAATATAGTAAATCTAATGTTTTATTATTAGGACCTACTGGATCAGGAAAGACTCTCATTGCACGTACTTTGGCTAATATTCTAGATGTACCTTTTGCTATTGCAGATGCTACTACTTTAACCGAAGCTGGTTATGTAGGTGAAGATGTAGAGAATATCATTTTACGTCTTGTACAAGCAGCAGATTACGATATTGCACGTGCTGAGCAGGGTATCATTTATGTAGATGAAATTGATAAAGTTCGCAAAACAACTGGCAATGTCTCTATTACACGTGACGTATCTGGAGAAGGAGTGCAACAAGCTCTTTTAAAAATTGTAGAAGGAACCATTGCCAATGTTCCACCTAAAGGAGGAAGAAAGCATCCCAATCAAGAGTATATTCGTGTAAATACACAAAATATCCTGTTCATTGTAGGGGGTGCTTTTGTCCATCTTGAAAAAATTATTGCCAAAAGACTTGGTAAGAGTACAATTGGCTTTGATGTAGGTGAAGCGCGTGTATTTGACACCAATGAAATCAATTATCTGCTTTCTAAAGTAGAGCCTGAAGACTTAATTCAATTTGGTATGATCCCAGAATTTGTAGGTCGTTTTAATAGCATTGCTAATTGTAATGAATTAACTATCCAAGATCTTGTCGATATTTTGATTAAACCAAAAAATGCTATTATCAAACAATATCAACATCTATTTGCAGAAGAAAATGTTTCTTTAAAATTTACAGATAATGGCCTAAGAGCTATGGCTGAAAAAGCAAAGAAAACAGGAACAGGAGCTCGTGCTTTAAGAATGATTGTAGAAAGTCTTCTACTAGAGTTAATGTTTGATATTCCATCAGATCCAACCATTAAAGAAATCATCGTTGATGAAGAATGTATTACCTCACAGAAAAAACCTAAAGTGATTCGCTTACAAACTAGCTAAAATAAAGGCAGGCTACCCTGCCTTGATTTTTTATCTTGTCTGATGCTGTACCATTACCGAGAGCTCTTCTTTACCTGCTCGAGCACTTTCTTGCCCAGAGGTGCTAAATGAGCTAATAAATTGCATTTGTGCTTGCAGTTCAACCGTTTTTTGTTGCGACATCCCTTGTCCTAATTGCTCTGCAGCATTGATGTCTTGAATCCATATACTTACATAATCAACTACACCTTTATCATTGGTATCGTGATTTTTTTCGTAGAATTGCTTGGCTAGCCAAACGATATCTCCTTGTAGAGTTCCTCTTTGATCTTTCTGAAAGGAGATATCTCCTTGCCATTTTTTAATATCTTCTGAAAATTTAAAATCTCCTATTTTACTATCAAAATCATCTATGACGCCCTCTATAGCCGTTACAATTGGCTTAAAATCAGGTTGAGTAGTAGATGCCTCTTTAAGCTTTTTGCAATCCTCTATGAGCTTATTATAGGAATTTTGCATTTCTTTGAGATGCTTCCCATCAAATTTATCCCAATCCTCTTGAATGACTTCTTTTTTAGCACCTAATTGACTTTGTATCTTACTAAGTGATGTACTTAAAGAAAGCAAGTCACTCATAACAGAGCTGAGCTTGTCTGTTTCATGAGTAATCAGTAAAATTCTTACAGAAACATTGTCCATAGCTTTAACGTAAATAGCCAAAACAATCATTGTAAGAGAAACCCCATCTGCTTTCATCCGATCTATGAGGTCTTCCCATTCAGATTTGCTAATGTTTGTATCGTTAGATACTTGTCTATTGCTAGAATGAGCAATACTAGAAGGAATCCTATTTATAATATGAGTCATGAGATTCTTCTTTTTGGTTTATAAATAGAAAAAAGCCCTTGGAAACCAAGAGCTTTGCTATAAGAGGCTTTTTTAAGCCCTATGGAATAATTTAACCATTTCACTAATAGTATTTTCTGCTTCTGATACGTCGTTTACCAAGGTTCGATACATACTAAGTTTCTGATTAGCTTGACTAATAACAACCTTATCTCCAGCAGCAAGAAAGTCTAAGCAGCTAAGTATCTTAGGATCATTTTTTAGCGCTTGTTGGTCTTCATTTATTGAATCTTTCTCACCATTTAAACGGCCTTGATTAAGTTTCAAATCAATCCATATAACACCTTTACCTATCTCTAATGCTGCTAAAGCAATATCTAGTCCTAGTATCTCAAAGTAAGCTCCAATGCGTCCAAAGAAAGAGCCATGCTTTAAGGTGTCTTCTGCAGTAGCTAACTTCTTTACTAAAGCTGCAATTTTGCTATCTAAATCATTCATTACCTTTGTATCTTGTCTTATACCTTCTTTAGTCGCTTTCAAATCATCTTCATCTTTTTTGAGCTTATTCACCAGATCTTGGTCTGCTTTATAGCTATTGGCTGATTCCAGCTCGCCCTTTACATAGTCATTTACATCTGCACCTAAATTTTGGGTTGCTAAATGAATTAAAAAATTCTTTACTGCATTTAATCCACTTAAACGATCAGATGCTGAATTTTCAATATCTCGCAAAGCTTCGATAATCGCCTTTTTTACCATCTCTTGCTCTATATCTGTATGTGATGCTTTTTCAGCATTAGAGCTTACCTTACTTTCCATCTCAGCTACTAGAGCGAAGATATTTCCTCTTATTGCTTCTGTCATATAATTACCTTATTTTTATTATACTTATTAAACTTTATTAAAAACCAAATTTTTTAAATTAACTTTATTTATCAAATATCACAATTGATAAATAATAAACAATTAAAACTCCTCTTATTTTTGATGCATTTCTGCAAGTTCTTGTAGCTCCCAGCAAAGCTCTTCTTCTATTCGGCTTCTGTGCATTTTGGTAAGAGATACTTTAAACTGAGGCCCTATACATTTTAAATTTTTTCTTAAGTTATCAAATTTATAGATAACTACACCGTTTTCTTGGGAATCTATTTCATGCAAATCGCAAAATAGTCTAAGACCATAGAGGTCACTCATCTGATTTTTAAAAGCCTTCTGGTCTAACCCTTGACACTTTTCTCCAAAAGCTTGGATATGTTGCAAGGCAAAGGATAAATCCTTTGCATGGCAGTGAAACCCAGAAATTCTACTTTCTCCAAAATCTACCTCAATATAGCCTTCTTCTTTATCCTGGTCCCAATTACATTCCAGGATCTCAAAACAAGCTAAATGAGGTTGTACTTGTATTTCTAATCTCATTACTTCTCCTTTAAGCTCTAGAGGAAGCTACGTTTACTGCATACATATCAATGTTCAAGAGCTTATCAACTGTTTGATTGATGCTACTTTGAGTTGCTTCTTGAGTTTGATGGTTATGCTCAAATGTTCCATTAGCAGCATCATTGCTAGCTTTTTGTGCCTGAGTAGCCCCATCTATCATATGAAGTAGACCACCTAATCCTGAAAGGGCTTGACCTATTCCATAATGTTTCTGATGATTATGATTGATATCTTCTCGATTGTTAGCATGTTCACGGTCTAAAACGCCTTTCCTAGTGCGTAGAGCATCTACATCTACTCTTTCTTGACTAACTGGAGTCTGAGGTACACTATTAACTTGTTGAACTTGTATAACCATTCCATCTTCTTCCACTTCATTCATTGCAGGTACAGGTTCAATAAATGCGCTAGCGCTATTTATCTGACTATCAAGACTAGCATGGTTCTCCTCAAAGGCAGTTCTCAATGCGCTCATTTCACCAGCTGTATTAAATGCGGCTTTTACTTGGTAGCCTCCTCCTCCCACTTGAAATACACCTGTACCGGATTGGATTAAACCGCTTGTTTGCATGCTACTTGCTGCATCAAATCCAAATTTAAGCTGAGCTACTGAGGTTTTTGCTTGGGCTAAAGATATAACTTCTCTAAGCTTATTCAAAGTGTCAGACATTTGAACCATAAAAGCAGAAACTACTTTCTGCATAAGTTGAGGGTACTTTGTCCAATCTACTCTGCTTAAACCTTGATCAAATTGACTATTTATTATGATACTCATATTATCTACCTATTATTTTTTGACTTGCTGTTTGACCTTCATTAAAGATCATTTGGGCAATACCGCCCCCTACTTTAATCTGTGTTTCACTTTCGTATTTGAGCAAATTAAAGTTATTTTTAATATTATGATTTATCGATTCAATACCGCTCTTATTCCTAGCTATTTGACTATCTAAGTCCGCTTTATAACTTTGTGTTCCAGCTATTGCAGACCCTAGTATTACTTGTGCGCCTGCAGAAGAGAGAGAAACCGCTGTTGCTAAACCTTCGCTAAGTCCTGCTGTAGCAAAACTAGTCCCTAAAGTAAGCGGGGTTAATACAATAGTTAGAATTTGGATCCAACCCATAGCTCTTACTACCTTAAGCATTTCATCCCCATGTATTACACTATTATGGGCAAAATCAGACTCTACATTAGAGAAAGACTGGCTAGCTTGCATTTGACTTATCTGTGCATTCATTTGCTCACCCATTAACTGAGAGAGCATATTCGCTTTTGCTATAGTACCTATTGTCATGTTAGCCTCCTTTACCTTGCTACCTGGAAACGAGACATTTGTCCCCATTCCGAGATAATCTGTGAAGCCTGCTGACCTTGCTGTGTATTGCTACTTGAAGCATTTACAATATTCAGCTGTGTTCCTGTTTGAATGTTTTGATTAGCCTTTTGTGCAAGTAGATTCCAAAAACTATTTAAAATACTAATCTGGGTCAGTTTTGCTTGATCAGGCCCTTCTTGAGTAACAGGTCCTAAGCCAGATCCTTCTGGGTTATTCATAGCGGGAACGGCAAATCCTAAAGAGACACCTGTTCCTGCAAAAGCCCCTGCTCCAGCTAGTGTATAACCGCTAGCTGTTGCTATTGCTCCTTCTGTAGCCAGCAATCCAGTTGTGGCTGCTCCTTCTGCTGCTAGTAATCCAGCTCCTGCTGCAGTGCCAATTCCTGTAAAGAGCAAGGCAAATCCAACGATGGCAAGAAGAGCAAAACCGATAATTGCTCCAATATTTGCATGGCGTCCTTGTGTAGATTCATTAGCCACTTTCTTCTGTTCTTTAGCAGAATCTTCTAATAAGAGATTCTGTACGTGTTGTTGATCCATCCAACCCGCTTCTAATTTGTCATTTTGGTCCATTTGACTTTGAGCAAACGCGACATAAAGCATTAGGATATTTGTCACTCGTGGATCAAAACCTGATTTTTTAACAGCTGTTTTAATTTCAGCTAAAAGAGTTCTTACCTTCTCTTTTAAGAGAAATTCTTCTCCTTTTTCTAAATAATTCAGCTTAATAGCATCTGCAGGAAGCATCCCTTTATGCTTCTTATTCTTTATTTCTGAAACTGAGGAAGAATCTTTAGGTTTTAAGCCATTAGAAGGTAAAATTCTATCTACCCCAACGCTATTTGTTTGTACTTTTTCTATCATATTATTTCTCCTTATTACTTATTTTTTATATGACTAATTGAGTCAATTTAGATTTTAATTCATTTATTATTTTAATCATTTCTTGCGCAGTGTTGTTATATCCGTTTAATGTTTGCATATATGCTTGTATTTGAATCGATTGCTGTTGAGATTGTCCTGTTACCATGTGTTGAGAAGCACTTCCATCCATCCAGAAGTTAGCTAAGTTACACTGTTTATCTGTTCCACCACTATGATTTGATTGATAATACTGCTCTGCTAAGTAGGCTAATATTCGATTTAAGAGAATAGGGTCTTTCCCCTGAGCATTAGGATGAAATCCTGTGTCATTACCATGATAATCTGTGTCATTTACCCATTGCTCAATGGCTTCAGAAAACGACTCTCTATCAAAAAAAGACTCACCACCTATTTTGACATCAAAGTCAGCTTTAAACTGTTCTACTGTTGTTAAAAGAGCCTTTAAACTAGGGTCTTTCTCTCCTTTTTTTTCTACTTCTGCTAAATCTTTAATAAATTGCTTATAATCGTCTGCAATCTTCTGGATCAACTCTTCCATTTTATTCGTTTTCCAAGACTCCTTACTAGTACTTGGTATATTACCCAATCCACCTTCTAGCTTGCTCAAATCCCCATTTAGCTTAATCAAGGCATCTTGCAATTTACTAAGCTCGTTTACTTCTTCTACAATGTCGGAAATACTCTGAGCAGCACGATCCATCGTTCCCGTTTTCTTCTTATTAGACATAACTAAAAGAACGAGAATTTCCAGAGTAACACCTTCTTTTTTGAGTCTCTCAATCCAATCGCTAACAGAGGGCTCCTCTTCTAATCTAAAAACTGGTGGTATGGGTTCTTGTCTTATAATTTCCATAAAAGTCCTTTTTTAAGATGAAATCCAACTGGCTTTAGGAGCTCGTCGTTTTTTCATTTTTTTCTTCTTTCCGACCATCTCTACGATCTCATCGGAATGCTTTTTAAACTCCTTACTAAAGCTCACAATTTTTTCTTGGTTAGGGGTATTTCTCTTTATTGCATATTCTACAAGCTGCTCAATCTCTTTTGGGCTTAAGCCTAAGCTCTCTTTAACCTTTTCAAAATAATCATTAAGAAGACCTCGAACCTGGTTTAATCTTTCAATAGCCTGTGTCTGTTCTTCTTTAGAGCCTTTAATAATAGCGTTTTTCCAGTTGAGCATTAAATCGTTAATTAATTCTAAGATCTCACTTAAATGCGTCTCTTTATATTCGGCATTAGACTCTAAGAACTGTTTTGCTTGTTCTAGATGATTTGTCATGGTTTCCTATTTTATTATTGTTTATTGTTTCTTCTATTTATCTATTATCATTATCTCATAAACTAATTAAGAGAATATTAATAACAAATTATAAAAATGTTATATAACTGTATCTAAAAGACTTAAAAAGTTAAAAAAACAATTCTTTGAATCTGCGAGAATTAAACTGCTTATTAGAAAAGACTTAAGTAATGGATTATAAATCACTTAATAGCTTTATGATATTTAATATAGAGAAATCCTACCCAAGCTAAATAAAAAAAATTTTTATATCACTATAAATAAATGACTTAGCAAAAAGTTCTTACCAATTTAAAGCACTCTCGGGAAGATTACTCAAGCTTCATTTATGTGCTACAGCATCTCTTTTGTAACTTCATTTGAATCTGCTTTTGTCTTAGAATAAACACGAGGATATCTTTTTTTTATCCACCCTATTCCTTCTGATATTGATTTTTCTATCTATTTTACCTTATGAACTAGCATTTTCTAAATCATATTCATGGGCTTCTGTGTCGATTGTACCTGCCTCAGCTTGATTGAAATTTACTTCTGTCTGTCTTGTAATTTCCTGTATATAATTTTTTGGGTCAATAGAGATACAAATCGGACCTATGACAATCCCTAATAGAATACCACCAATTAAACGTAACCCTTTACAAGGAACATTCTTAAGAAGGATCCATCCGTGCTGCCTCTGTTCAAAAGATTGATAAGGAGCAAGGGTAAATCTAAGATCATTAAACGTTAATCCTGCAATAGTACCCACTAACGCAGCAGTTCTTATTGCAATACATTTTTCAGTTGCAATAAGTGCAGGAATTCTAATCCATTCTGTTTTTCTTGTAGCTTTATATAGGTCTCTAAAGATTTGATATTCTCTTTTATAGTCCCATTTTTCAAGATGAGTGATAGAAATAGACATATGATTACCTTTTTTTATTTTTAAATTAGATCATTTCTTGCATAGGTATAGTTTTGTATTCTTCTTTGTTTCTAGTGTAATTTTTTGCCATAGCCGTTATATAGTCCATATAACCTTCTCCAAGATCAATATCTATCATCTTTAATTGATCTCGAGCCCATTTAAAACAATTATCACCAGATTTACCAGAACAAGAAAAAGGATTTGTCCATTTAGGAGAATATTTATAAATTTTAGAGCCTATTCCCCAGAGATTAAATGGACGACGTTGATCGGCTGGAAGATATTTTTCTTTTTCAATAGCTTCTAACATTTTTTTCACCTTATTAATAGATACCATCGATATTTCTGACCTTGTTTCATACTTTAAATCGTCAGGGGAGAGAAGTCCAGATTGTATTCGGGGAGCATAATCAGCTAAGTGTATAAATTTTTCACCAATCCGAGGAGCCTCTTGATCATAAAATCGATCATTAATTCCTTATACGATAATTTTGGATAATTGAAGAATATCACAGAGGAATAAAACAAAATTGTGGAGTTAAACGCTGTCAAGCAAGGACAGGAAAAGTTCAAAAAAATCATATTCTTTTTTTTAAAGAGCTTTTTTAAGAATAGAAAGATTTTGTTTTCGAGTAGGCATTACTTGGTTTGAAGCTAAATCGAGAATCGTTAGAGAAGCTTTTAGAACCTATTTAAAACATCCTAAATACTTGCTAACTGCGTAACTCCTAGATAGGTCACTTTAATCCTTTTAATCGAAGAAATTCTTCGTCTTTAAACTCCTTCAAATAATCGTATCTAATGACTAAAGCCTGTTTAAATTTTAATCATTTTATAGATTGCCTATTGGCTATATATCTGATCTATCCCAGAGACGAAGTCGATACTCACAACATTATTTAAGTAGTTAAAACTTACGATATACCTTCCAAACACCAACATCTTAATACATTCCAGAGCTCAAGAAACCACTAACAAAAAACACATATATCAAATCCAAAATATGGTTCATAATAGGCTATCTCTTCACCTTCTACAAGGTGTTTAAAAATATAATTTATTATAAAATAGACGAAATCTCTTTTTTTGTAAGAATCCCACCCACTTTTTACTTTTAATAGATTCATGATTTTATTATGCAAATCTTGATGATTAAGACGCACAGTTCTATGAGATACTAGTTTTATAAAAGATTCAGTAGTTTGTTGATGTGTTTTTTTTTGTATTTCTTTAGATAAAAGGCCTGTTATTAGGTCTAAAATCTCAGAAAAGCTCTCTTGAAAAGAGGAAATAACCTTACCTGACTCTTCTCCTAAAAAACCTTGATTTTTTGATAAAGGATCATTTTGTTCTTGTAAAACTAAAGAAACTATTATCTTCTTTATTTCTTCTTTTCTATTTGCACTAACAATTACTGGTTTACTCGGATTTTTTAAAGAAATATTATTATTTTTGATAAACTTTAAATGATTTTCATAAATTCTTTGAAAGAAATCTATCATGTCGTGTTCTACTTTTTCTAAACCCTGAAGATAGATCTCAATATTTGAATAGAACTCTTTAACAGAGGCTATAATTACTTCAAAATGATAAGGGAATAAACAAATTGCTTTTCTGCATTGTTTAAAATACCATTCCCCTTCCTGTTCCGAAGATTCAAAATCAGGACGTACAGAATAAAACTCCTCTAGATCTATTAACCCTAATTTTCCTTTGCCCTTTGTTATATACAAAGAAATATTATCATATCTCCCTATAGGAGAGTTAGACAGTGCTTGATATGGATCCATTGCCCCCCAGGTTATATCCTCTAACTGTGTTTGACAAAGAAATTTTGTAAATTGCTCTATAGCCTCTGTAAAAAGCTCTTTATGCTCAATATAACAACCAATTTGTTCTTTCGTATTTTGGTAGATAATAGGTAATCGGCTCTCAACTATAAAAGACTCACGATTACATGCATTAGGAATAATAAGATGAGTGTAATGATTTTCTCTGCATATTTTTCTTGCCTTTTGCATTTTTATAATACGGTTTCTATGAGATTTACTCTTTTTTAAAACTAAAAAGGGTTTATCAATAAAATACACTTTTGCGCTTCCGTAAGGTGCTCGAGGTAAATTCTTAATTTTTTCAGGCTTTCCGATATAATCTCTTACCGCCTTGGACACAAGCTCTGAAAATCTCTTTTTTACTTTTATACACCCTGCATTTTGCAATCGATTAGATAAATTAACTTTCATAAATAAATAGGAGTTACGCAGTTAGCAATATATTTACTGGTTTTTTTCGAAAACGCTGATTAAGGAGTAGAAGAGACAGTCATTCTATCTCTTCATTTATTGTATTCATTGCAAAGCGACTCAAAAGCCCCCTATGATCAGAAAGCGCATCTATGGTAAATTTTGTATCATCATAACCGGTTTCTAATAGTGAAGTTTTACCATTTATTTTCGATTTTTTTGTAATCAATGTATAGTCTAAGTTCAAAGGACCAGAATCCCTTTTCCCTACCATTTTTGCACAAAATTCATCCCCTCCCCATGTTCTTGATCCATTTTCATCAAAGTCCAGATCTTGAAAAGTTCCTATCCAGGAAGACTTGGCGTATTCTGTATTATCTAAATTCAGATCTCCAGTTAATATAACATTACCAGTTTCCTGATGTATTTTTTTGATAATTAAGTCCATCTCTGCTTGTCTAGCGTTTATTTCCTCTTGAACTGGATATTGCGGTTGTTCTGAATCCTGTAGATGTGTTGCATGAATCTTTATCTTTTTTCCTTCGATCTGGATGTCAAAAGAAAATACGCCTTTTTCTGATATCTTGGTTCTCCCAACTAACATCTGTTTGGGGAAAGGAGTAAATTCAGGACTTATGATTTCAGTTTTGCTTGCTACAAATATCCCAGAAGATGCTCCTATTGCTCTTGGTCCTATATTGAAATAAAAATGGGCATATTTTTCCTGCAACTTTTCATATAGATAAAAGCCAGTAGCTGTATCCATAACTTCATATAAAGAAAGAATATCTGGATCTTTCTCAGCAATTTTTGTAACAATTTTATCTATTCTAAAACGCCAAGGCATTACTCCTCCATCGCTAATAGGATACCCCCCGCCTACACAACAAATATTCCAGGACAAAAGAGAAAAATCATTTTTTAAGACTTTATCTGGTAGTTTGCCTTGATAATAGATAAAGGGTTCTTTTTCTAAATAGCTGACTATACCGCGTAAAGCAGCACCTGGAATGGTGGAACCTATTGATAAAAAAGTGCAAATAATAAACCCTATCCCTATAAAAAATTTTCTTGCCAAATTGCTTGTTTTACTATCTGTAGGATTTAGCACATCTACTAGATATAACCTTCTAAAAAGTTCATGTGCTTTACATATAGGCTCGGTTAGTAGAGAAGCAAAGCGAAAAGTTCTCTTTTTTAGAAAATCTAAGGAATCAGTCGTGGAAAAATAACTAGCAGATGTATCGTATTGAAAAATCAATGCTACCGACATTATAAATAACCTCTTAGTAATTTAAAAAAATACAAGATTAGTACATTTTGACTTTTAGCACTAGTTTTGCTACTATAGCTCTTTTTAATCGTGTAAATAGATACAAACTTTATGCTGTCTCTACAGATTCGACGTAAATTCCTTCAGTATTTTAAAGATAAAGGACATACAATTGTTCCCTCTTCATCAGTCATCCCTCATGATGACCCTACAATACTGTTTATTAATGCAGGAATGAATCAATTTAAAGATGTGTTCTTAGGCAAAAATGAACGAGGATACACTAAAGCTACAACTTGTCAAAAATGCATTCGTGTTGGTGGCAAACATAATGATCTAGACAATGTAGGCCATACTTCACGCCACTTAACTTTTTTTGAAATGTTAGGCAATTTTTCTTTTGGAGATTATTTCAAAGATCAAGCGATTCAATATGCTTGGGAAGTATCGACCACTGTATTTGGTTTTGACACAGAAAAAATCTGGGCTACTGTATTTGAAGACGATGATGAAGCTTTTGAGCTATGGAAAGCCTACTTACCAGAAAAACACATTGTTCGGATGAATGAAAAAGATAATTTTTGGTCTATGGGAGATACAGGCCCCTGTGGTCCTTGCTCTGAATTGCTTTTTGATCGCGGCCCTTCTTATGGCAAGGCTTCTTCTCCTTTAGAAGATCATGATGGGGAGCGTTTTTTAGAGTTTTGGAATCTTGTATTCATGCAATTTAATAGAAATGCTTCTTTAAAGCAGCAACCTCTTCCTAAGAAATCCATTGATACGGGGGCTGGTCTTGAGCGCATTGTCTCTTTAAAATCAGGAGTTGACTCCGTATTTGAAATAGACATTTTCCAATCTCTTATAGCAGAAGTTGCAAGACTGTGTAATAAACCCTATCGAAAAGAGGACTTTTATTTAGCTCCTGCTTATCATGTAATCGCAGATCATGTCCGATCTCTTAGCTTTGCTATTGCAGATGGAGCGCAACCTAGTAATACAGAAAGAGGTTATATCTTACGCAAACTCTTGAGACGAGCTGTGCGCTATGGTCGCATATTGGGACTTCAAAAACCTTTTTTAGCAGATATGCTTCCCTGTTTAATAGATACAATGGGATCTGACTATAAAGAGCTTGTAGAATCACAGACAAGAATTGCTGACATCCTCACTTTAGAAGAAGAGGCTTTCTTGCGTACCTTAAAACGCGGTGGGAACATATTAAATACCATTATTGATCAGACTAAAACAAGCTCTAGCAAACAAATTTCAGGAGAAAACACATTTAAGCTCAAAGATACATACGGTTTTCCCCTCGAAGAAATTCTACTCATTGCTAAAGATAATGGCTTAAAAGTAGATTTAGATTCTTATCTTGTACTAGAAAATCAAACAAAAATACGATCTAAAGCAGCGCAGACAACTCATTTTCCACAAGCAGAAGATGATGTATTCAAAGACTATATCAAACATCATCCAACTACCGATTTCTTAGGCTATAAACAAACCGAAGTAGAAGCTACTATTATAGGAATTTTAATCGACGGTAAATTTCTCGAAGAGATAAAAGAGGGACAAAATGGCTATATTCTACTTGATAAAACTCCCTTTTATCCAGAAAAAGGAGGACAAGTAGGAGATACAGGCTCATTGATCCACAAAGAGGCTCATTTTAAAGTCACTCATTGCTATTCTCCTTTTCCAGGAATTATTGCCCACGTAGGTATATTGGAAAAAGGTTGTCTACTTTTAGGAGAGCCTTTAAGTGCTCAAGTAGATAAACAAAAAAGAAAAGAAATTGCCAATAATCATACCGCTATGCACCTATTGCATTGGGCTCTTCAAAAAGTAATTGGAGCTCATGTTAGGCAAGCAGGTTCTCTTGTATCCGAAGACCATTTACGTTTTGATTTTAATCATCATAAAGCGCTTTCAAAAGAAGAGATTCGCCAAATCGAAAGGCTTATTCAAGAAAAAATTAGAGAAGGAAAAAAGGTACAAACCTATGAAATCTCATTTGAAGAAGCTCAAAAAAATCCTGATATTAAGCAGTTTTTTGGAGATAAATATGCTGCCATTGTAAGGGTTGTTGATATCGACTATTCTAAAGAGCTATGCGGTGGGACTCATGCTGAAAACGTCTCTGCAATTGGCTCATTTAGGATTATTAAAGAGACCAGTATTTCTTCTGGAGTAAGACGCATTGAATCATATACAGGAGTTAAAGCAGAAGAATGGCTATATGAGCAAGAAGATAGACTTGAAAAAGCGGCTGCTCTTCTAAAAAGCTCTCCCTTGCAGCTTGTGGAAAAAACACAGAACCTCATCGAAGAAAATAAACTTCTTCAGACAGAGATAAAAACCTTAAAAAACTCGCAGTTAAAACAGCTGACTCAAGCTCTTCTAACTAAAGTGCAATATGTTGGATCCATTCCTTTTATAGCACAAATCGTAGATACAGAAGAGTTAAATGCCTTAAGCAAACAACTTGCACAAGAGCTTAGCTCTTATGTCGTAATTTTAGCCTACACCATAAAAGAGCGTTGTCACGTGATGATTAGAGTATCTAAAGATCTCAGCCAAAAAGGAATCTTTGCTTCTTCTTTAATTAAAGAAATTGCCCCTATTATTTTGGGTAGTGGAGGAGGAAAAAAAGAAACCGCTCAAGCTGGAGGCAAAAATCCAGAAGGGCTATTACAAGCATTTGAACAAGTACAAAAATGCTTACAAAACGCCTAACAGAAATTTTAACTAATCACCATTTATTACAAGGGCTTCTTGATTCCATAGCTCATGAACCATCTATTCTGATTGAACAGCTTTGGGATGGGCCCAAAGCTATTATCATTTGGTTATTATCTCAGATTACAAATAAGCACATACTTATCATCAGCAGCGGATCTCAAGATAGTTTGCTTGAGGATATGCAGTTGTTTTCTTTGCCTCATCTTTGTGAGTTACCCGCTTGGGAAACTCTACCTGGTGAAGAAATTGCACCTAGTTCTGATTTAATGGGAAAGCGCTTTGAAGTGCTTAACTCTCTATTGGAAAATGATTCCCCTCATGTAATTTTTTCTCCTCTGCAAGCTGTTTTACAAAAATTACCTTGCAAAGAAATCATGCGTACGCTTTTTCAGAGATATCGAGTTCATCAGCTTCTTGATTTTTCTTTATTTATTAAGCATCTAGAGCTCTTAAACTATCAACGTAAAAACATAGTAAGTGATAAAGGAGAATTTGCTGTAAGAGGAGGAATTATCGACTTTTTTCCTCCCTCTGCCCTATCTCCCTTTCGGATCGAGTTTTTTGGCAATGAAATTCAAGAAATTAGATCTTTTGATCCTTTAACACAAATCACAACAGAAAAACATACAGAATGTTGGCTCTGTCCTGCATCTGAACTTACTCTTCTACAAAAAACAGAAGAACTCACTTCTTTTTCAGATTATCTCGGTCCTAATACCGTTGTCATTTTTAACGACTTACTAGCTATTGAAGATCGTTTGGTCTCTCTTGCAAAAATGCCTCTTTTACAGAATCGCTTAGTCGTTTCTTTCCAAGAGTTTTTTTCTTGTATGCAACCTCTATCGCAAATTTTTTTAAGCACCGAAAAAATTGAATCTCTTTCGTTAGTTCAAGAAAAACCGACGATGCATATTAGACAAACCTCTCTTCAGTCTTTGCAATTTGAAATGTTTAATCAGCAGATAGAAACCAAAAGATGCAAACATCCCTTTATTCCAGTAGCTGAGTTCTTTTCCACCCTAGATAATCAAGCGGCCATTCAGGAAGAAGAAATCCTGCAAGCCCTACATCGATACCCCCAAATGCAAGTACACTTTATTTGCTCTACTCTTGCTCAAAAACAACTATTAGAAGAAAAAACCAAGAGGCTTGAAAAGCCCGATTTTGAAATCGGTTATCTATCTAGTGGATTTGTGTTGAAAGATGCAAAACTATCTCTGATCACCACAGCAGAACTCACGCATCGCTTAAAACCTAGACGTCAAAAATGGCGTCAGGCCCATTCGATAACCATCTCTGAATTTCATGAGCTACTCCCCGGTAATATTGTGGTACATTTTCATAATGGAATAGGCCGCTATGTGGGCACAGAAAAACAGACCAATCATTTAGGGAATATATCAGAATTTATGGTGATTGAGTATGCAGAAAAAAGTAAGCTTTTTGTCCCGCTTTCTCAATCTCATTTAATCAGTCGTTATATAGGAACTAAAGATACGATCCCTACATTTAGCCAGTTAGGGTCGACAAGGTGGCAAAAAACACGTCAAATAGCACAAAAAGCTATTATTGGGTACGCTGATCAATTGCTTCGCATGCAAGCAGATCGCACTGTCCAAGGTGGCTTTGCCTATCCAGCTGATTCTGAAACTATGGTAGCTTTTGAAGAAGATTTTCCTTTCATAGAAACAGAAGATCAAATCAATGCCATCACAGCCATCAAACAAGATATGCAATCAGAAATAGCTATGGATCGTCTCATTTGTGGAGATGTCGGTTATGGGAAAACAGAAGTAGCTATGCGCGCTGCTTTTAAGGCAGCGTGTGATGGCCATAAACAAATTGCAGTGCTTGTTCCTACTACGATTTTAGCCATGCAACACTATGAAACATTTTGCCAGAGAATGTCTAACTTTCCCATCCGAATAGGACTTGCTTGCAGGTTTTGCTCTTCTTCTCAAATAAAAAAGACACTTCAATCCGTTCAAGAAGGCACCATTGATAT
>JAUPVT010000051.1 GCA_030916885.1 Chlamydiota bacterium | reverse complement strand
CTTATATTTAATCTTATAGCTGCAATCTATAATTGGGAGCTTTAAAATTTGAGGTTACGCAAGAGCTGTATTAGCACCCTGTTTTTTTAATCCTAAAATTTAACAAGAGATTATAGCTCTTTGCGAAGAATTCCATAAATATCCTCTCCGCAACTTAAAAAAACTTTTACTAGTTTTCTGGATTTTAGAAACTACTGGAATGAAGAAATACCCAAGGATATTACTAGAGCTTCGACTAAAAAAAATGCAACCTCTATAAATAGATGCTAGCAAAGGAAAAAACAATCTATTTATGCAATGGTGGAAAGAAGCTGCTAAAACTTTAGAGATTTAATCTAGCTTGAAAATAGTTGGAACCCGTATCCTCTTAAAGATATTAAGGGGCGTTAGCTCAATTGGTAGAGCGCAACAATGGCATTGTTGAGGTCAGCGGTTCGATTCCGCTACGCTCCATATATGATGAGTCTAAAAATAGGAACGTTTCTAAGCTCATGTAAACTTGAATTCTATAGACGCCTATTTGTTTGCGCCCCAATTACAAGAGAGGTTTGCCCATCTTGAATGCTGAAATTAATAGATGCCTCTCCTGTGACGAATTCCAATAAAGGTTTCCATTCAGTTAAATCAGAACTAAAAAGCAGTTCGTTCTCTGTATATCTAGCATAAAAAGTTTGATTTATTTCTACTGTTCCCCATTTTTCCTGGTTTTCTACTAAATGAATCAAAGCTCCTTTTAAGTAGCGATTAATAGGTAACATAGTGTTGGCTAAGAATTCAATAATCTTGTTGGGATGAAGTCCCTGTATAATTTCTTCTAAATCATTTTCTGTTAAATCACAGAAATTAACAACCTTTATATCTTCAGAAGGCACTTCTTGGGAGTTAATAGTATCGTCTGCAAAAATAGACAGACAAGTCATAGTACAAGCTAAGACCATATATTTTTTCATTTATCTCTCCTTAATTTAAAATATGAAGATTTTAAATTTCTCAAAACCTCTCTAAAAAATGACTCTAATAATCCTATTAGTGTACTTTTTTGAATGGAATAAGAAAAGATGAGAATTATTTTTGATATTCTTTTCTTGCAAAAAGACTAAATTCTTAAAATAACGAAAGAAAGCCCTTAGGTAGAAAGAACCATTATGCTAAAATTTCTTTCTTTTTCCATAAAAAGCTTTTCATTTCTTTATATATGTTTTCTTTTGATCCGAAATATTTTTTGCATGAGGGAAGACTATTTAAGAAAAGCTTACCATAGGCTTTACTCAGTAGACGATGGTCTAAGCATAATATGCACCCTTTATCTTGCTGTGATCTAAGAAGCCTTCCAAAGCCTTGTTTAAACTGAATAATAGCTTGAGGCACAGTATATTCTAAAAAAGGATTTTTGCCATCTTGCCTCATTGCCTCTATATAGGCCTCATGCAAAGGATCAGAAGGAACAGCAAAGGGAAGCTTTACAATAATCACACATCTTAAGGCATCTCCTGGGACATCAACCCCTTCCCAAAAAGAATCTGTGGCCAGCAATACTTGACCTGGGGTTTGTTTAAATTTTTCAAGCAACATATGCCGAGGAAGATCTCCTTGCTTGAGTATAGGATAGGAGCTCTGCAATCTTTGAAAACAATCGTGTAACATCTCAAAAGAGGTAAATAGCACAAACACACTCCCTTGGCTAATTACTATTATTTCTCCTATTGTTTGCGCAATATCTAGCAAAAAGTATGGATCTGAAGGCAGAGGGATATCTTTAGGAACTAAAAAAAGCGCCTGAGTATCAAAAGAAAAAGGAGAAGGATAGATCTTTTCGTGCACTACCTTATCTATTTGATCTAACCCTAAGGTGCGTTTTATAAAAGAAAAGCTGTTTTGGGTAGCAAGCGTTGCACTACATAAAACAGCTGCGTGTAAAGGAGTGAAAAATTGCTTACCTAAAAAGAGAGCTATATCTAGATTTGTATCTATATAAGAAAGATTTTGAGATGTTTTCTCTAGCCATTGCACTCTTTTTATGCTCGGTTCATTGATGCAAAATACAGAAATTTTTTTACTTTCTTCTTCTAAACGACTTTTAAGAGAACGTAACTCTAGTGCATGTGTATGTAGTTTTTCTTCCGAGTATTGATCTAACTCTTGCTTTAAGCCCTGAATGATTACAGCAAGTCCCATAAGCTCTTTTGCTAACATGCTAAGAGAGGGCAGAATTTCTTCCTTCCAAATAGGAGTTTGTTTAAAGGCATCTGTAATGCGATATTTAGCATCTATTTTACTAAAGCAATCATGTGTAAAAATCTGCTCTATTAATAAACTGCAAACTTTTTTTTGTCCGAGTATATCAACCTCTATTTTTTTTTGAAGCTCTAAAGAGTAACGATTAAGTCCTAAAAGATCTTTTCCGATCAATCTACATAAAGCGTTTTCTGGTTGGGTTTCTGAAAATAAGCGAGACAAAAGATATAAAAGATAACGCTTTTCTAATCTCTGCGCGCTGCTTTGTAGAGCAATTGGTTCTAAATGATGCGCTTCATCGATAATCAGGTATTCATAAGGAGGAAGAGGAGAATCTTTGACTTGCTGTAATCTAGATTTATAGTCAGCTAATAAAAGGTGATGATTAACAATAATAAGCTGTGAGTCTAAGACTCGTCTACGGGCTTTGAAGAAATAACATTCCTTATAGTGAGGACACCTAATGTGATCGCAGCTATCTCTTTCTGCTGATACTTTATCCCAAACAGATTGGGAAATTTTAAAGGGCATTTCTGAGCAAGTACCTTCTTCAGTTGTTTTAAGAGAGGCTTGTAATAGTCTGATCTCTTGTTCAGGAAAGAACAGAATCTGGTCTTCTAATATTTTTAACTTCTTTAAACACAGGTAATTATTCATCCCTTTTGCTAAAGAGACTTTTAGATCAACTTGTAATGCTTTAAGTAAAAAAGGGATATCTTTACCAATCAATTGCTCTTGTAGTGCAATAGTATGAGTGGAAATCACAGTGCGTTTTTTATGTTGAATAGCCCAATAAATCGCTGACAATAAGTATGCTAAGCTTTTACCGGTACCTGTTCCTGCTTCAACACAAACAATTTCTTGAGATTTATAGGCATTGTAAATCAAAAGAGCCATTTCTTTTTGCCCGGTTCGAATTTCAAATCTAGGCAGTTTTTGTAATGGCCCTTCTCTAGAAAAAACAGCTTCAAAAAATTGCTCCGCAGAGCGAATAAACAATTTATTCCTCTTCCAATAGGTCCAAGAAAGCCTGCAATTGTTTAGCGCGCGTAGGATGTCGCATTTTACGTAGCGCTTTTGCTTCAATTTGCCTGACACGCTCTCTTGTAACTTTAAAACGCACGCCTACTTCTTCTAAGGTTTTGGGCTTCCCATCAATAAGACCAAAGCGCTCCATTAACACCGTGCGTTCTCGATCTGTCAAAGTAGCAAGCACTTCATTAATTTTATCTTTTAAAATCGCATAGCCCGTTGCTTCAGCTGGTGATTCAATAGCTGTATCTTCTAGAAAATCTCCAAACTGACTCTCTCCTCCATCTCCAACCTCTGCTTGCAGAGAAATAGGATGTTGGGCAATTTTATAAATTTCACGCACACGCTCAGGAGTTATACCCAGTTCTACAGCAAGCTCTTCAGGAGTAGGTTCTCGACCTGTCTCCATCATGAGTTTCTTAGCTCCACGTAAAACCTTATTAATTGTCTCAATCATATGCACAGGAATACGGATGGTTCTTGCCTGATCAGCGATTGCGCGGGTTACAGCTTGACGAATCCACCAAGTAGCATAAGTAGAAAATTTATATCCACGTCGATATTCAAATTTTTCCACAGCTTTCATCAAACCCATATTTCCTTCTTGAATCAAATCTAAAAAGGACAACCCACGGTTAGTATATTTTTTAGCAATAGAAATCACCAAGCGCAAATTGGATTCTACCATCTCTCTTTTGGCTTCTTGGCTTTTATCCATCCAACGCTGCAACATACGAACATCTTTTTTAAATTCGTCTAACGTACGCCCTGCAGCTAATTCGCGATTTAATAATTTACGCCTTACTGCACGCAATTTCCCTGCGGCAAACTTATTTTTCTCTGCTCGAGGGATCAACTCCTGAATTTCTTTTTCCAATATGAGAAAGCGTTCGTAAGCGTTAAGAATCACCTCTCCAAAATCTTCAATGATATTGTGACGAAAGTGCATTCGCCTCAAATAAGCTTGAGTTCGAATGCGACACTTCTCGATTTCTTCTGCGAGTTTTACCTTATCGATTTTTTTCTCTTGTGTACTATAGAGCTCACGCAAAAGATTTTCTAAGATTTGATCTTCTTGTCTAAACAACATGCATAGTTTAGGAAGCACGGTTACATAATTGTTTTTATCTTCGACTTCCTTTTCTGAGATAATCTTATCAAAACGCTCTTTAGATGAAATGAGATAGTTAGCAATGGAAATAGTCTCACGTGTTGAATAGCGAAAACGCATAATAATTTTTTCTATTTGAATTTGCGCCTTCTCAATCCGCTTAGAAATTTCAACCTCTTCTTCTCTGGTCAATAGGGGAACTGATCCCATCTCTTTAAGGTACATACGTACCGGGTCATCAGAGGTTGTCTCAGATCTTTTAGGTAATCCTTCTAGTTCCTTTGCTTCTTTTTTTCGTTCTTTTTGTCTTTCTACTTCAACTTGATTAAGGATTTGAATATCCATACCACTTAAGAAAATTAAAACCTGGTCGATTTGTTCGGCAGAATCGAACGTCATAGGTAAAATTTCATTAATTTCCTCGTACGTGATATACCCTTGCTCTTTAGCTATAGCGACAAGTTCTTCGACTTTCTGTTGATGCTGTTGTGTAAACAAATTATTAAATGATCCTTTTGACATGTGACTCTAATTAATTTAAGTAAATTATGAATCGATTTTGATAATAATCTTTCTTATTGTCAAGCTACTCTATATTTATTATCCCCTTATAAAATTGTTTAACATCAAAAGTCTACTTTTTCTATTAAAAATGTAAATTTTTTTTTAAAAAAAGTGAAATACCTGCGTTATCCCTAATAAGATAAAAGTTTGTATATTTTTTTTAACAGAAAAACTTTTTCTATAGAACTCTTTTTGAGTTTTTGTTTAAGATAGAAGCGGCTTTAAGCCAAGGCAATTATTACCCACAATCCATCATAAAATAAATTTTACCTGAAAGTTTATCTTAAAAGCATTTTGACGAATTATGCTCTTTTAGGTTATATTTCTTCTATCTTTAAGTCCAAAGGAAAACTTATGGCAAACGAAAAAAAAGACAAGCAAGTAAAGCGCCCTAGCGCAGAGAAACGCAATATACAAAGCAAAAAGCGCAATCTATGTAATCGCGCGTTTAAAGCAAGAGTGGGTAGCGCCTCAAGATCTTTGAAAGAAGCACTTTCTCAAAAAGATGCTTTCTCCATTCAAGAAAAACTCAATGAAGTTTATAGCTTAATGGATAAAGGCGTTAAAAAAGGGGTATTTAAAATCAATAAAGCCAGTCGTCTTAAGGCTTGCTTAAACGCAGCCGCTAAGAAAGCTTCTGTGTAATTAGTCATTTCTTATCCTCCAAAGATATGGAAATCCGGTCATTTGTGGCCGGAGTTCTTTTTGACCTCAAAACTAAAAGAAGCTAGTCTTCCAAATAATAATTTTTTTGCTTTTCAGAATAAGCCTCTAAAAGACGATAAAAATACAGATAAACAGATTCTGGATTGAGAATTTCTTCAGCTAGTTCATAAGCACGACTCACCATTTCTTTGCACTCTGCATCATGATTCTTAGCCCATTCTATCTGCGTTAAGATATTAGATAAGTCTTTAGCAACAGGAATGTAGTGGACATAAGGTTCTAATTGGGAATAAAACCAAAGAATATCATCTGTAATTTGCTTAAATAAAACTGAACCAGAATAAAGAAATAATGCAGTTCTAGGTGTATTGGCAGTATGTCCATCAACATCCATTAAATAGCGATAGTAAGGAAATTGGCTTAAAGGAACATAGTTTCCTACCATCCCTTCTTTTTTCATAAGATCTACAATAGAAGAATCTTTATCCCACCATGTAACTAAATGATTGAATCTTGCGTCGATGACATCGGGGTGCTTTAAAGAAAGAGCAACTAATCCGGGTCTAGCACAGCTTCTCCAATTTACTCGATCATAAGCCCCATGATTCGCTCCTCTAAAAAATAAAATTTGATGCTTTGATTCCCAGTGGTTATCCATTCTCTTTTTTCCCTTAAGAATTTGAGATTTATCAGAGCCATATTCATTTAAAGCATACATATCTGGCATAAGAATGATCCTATCATCAAACCGATCTTTGGCTCTACAAAACAGCGCATATTTAAATGTTGGAAGAGAATCACCAACAAAGAATTGATAGTAACGGTAAGGTACATCAAAATGAGAGAATATAAAATCAACATCGGGTAAAGGAACTATGTCGTGTATCTTTTTAAAAGGAATAAGAAACTTTTGCGCATAAGAATCTGTAATATTTTTATGGCTTCCCTCAATAGACATTTGGCCTTGAAAAACTCTCACTCTAACTAGACCCATACCAGAAGCGTATTCTTTAAAAAACCGGTTAAGAGACTGGCAACTCAACTCCTCTTTAAAAGGTTGTAAATTACGTGCAATTTGCTCTTTCATCCATCCAGGAGTGGGTTCTTGTAGTTTTTTCAAGAAACAATCAGAATCAAATGCCATCAGCTGTGCATGCAGCAAGAAAACAAGAAGTAAAGCTAAATAATGTGTTTTTAAATTATCTAAACGCAAAAAAGAACCTCTCTTTAATAATCTGTTGGTTTTCTCCTAATTTAGAAGAGAAAATATCTCTTTAAAAAAGTACAGAATAAAAAGCTATTATTTCAAATATCATTTTCTTTCCAAAAAAGGTAAAATTCACTAGCGTTTTATGAAGAGAAAACACTCATTTGTTGAAAGGTCTGTGATCCTATCACAATATAAAGTTAAAAATTCTAATGCTTTGGATACTTCCTCATAATTAGCATCATCAAACCAAATATACCCACCGCTTTTAACCTTGGGCAGATACATCTGCGCATCTCTTAGAGCGATAGTTTCTGTATGATTTCCATCAATATGCAAAATATCGATTGACTCATCAAGAAAATCTTCCACTGCATTCAGCGATGGCATTCTTTTAACCTCGCAATATAAATTTAATTGGAAGTTTTTAAGCATTTGATGAAATCTATCATACACTTTATCTTGATCAACACTACTCCAGAATCGGTACTTATCCGTATCTGAATTATGTCCTTCTAAACAATAAAAAGTATTCCAGGGATCAACTGCAAAGACTTTACCTCGTTTCAAAAATTTTAAAGCTGCTGCTGTAGGATATATAGAAGCCCCTCCATAGACACCTAGTTCAACACATAACTCAGGTTGCACTTGATAAATCAAGTCCATCATACGCTTAGCTTTTGTTTTAGAGCACCAACCTAGAATGTTTTTTTGATGAGAAAGAACTTGATTTTGATAACCTTCCCAATCCATATTTTCAGTTTCATTTGATAAAGATATAGCTAATTGAGGACAGGCTAATACAAATGCAATAGATACATATATTTTTATAAAAATCTTTTTCATATTTGTATTCCTTTAGTTTTCATATTAACTAATAAGAGTATTTAAAAAAAAGCAAAACGCAAGTTTAAAAGTTTCTTAGAACTAAAAAAATACCGCCCCTAGAACAACGCAAAACCATATAACTAACAGAAGACATTTACTCTACAGTCAGAAGACTATAAAGGTTTTGTGTAGGTGTTTTGTAAACATGGATATATTTAGATGGTTACACTCTTTTTGCACTGTCTAAAATACAAAGCCGAAGGGAAAGTATAAGAGCCTCTCGTCTTCAGTACAGAGAAGTTTCAAAAAAATCTATTTCTCCTTAATTCTTGTATTATGGCAACATTTACAGTAAATTCTTAAAAAGAAATGACTATTTTATGAGCAAATTAAATTTAATCAACTGTTATTATCAGTCTAATAAACACCTAGTTTTGACATTCCTTATAAGTTTTTTTGTTTTTGCTATTTCCGGTGAAACAAGTGCACTTAAAAACCTAAATGAAGAGATTCATGATCCTAAATATGTCTGGATGGACAAACAAATAAAAAGAGACTTAGTCGCATTCGAAGAAGAGGGTATCTCACTAGAAATGCTTGACAAGACCTTACAAAACATTCTTGCTTCTCCTGAAAAAGGATATGCCTATTTGATCCATTATAAAATAATAAATAACAAGATTACTTTTTGGAGCCCTAGTCTTCGAGAGAACCATCCGAGGATCATAAACTTTATAAATTTTATAACAGAAATTGCAAAACACATGAAGCTCCCTGATGTAGAGTTTCTGCTATGCGCTGGGGATTCATTCGAAAGACCTATTTTTCTAGAATCTTGCCAAGTGCCTATTTTTTGTATAGCCAAACGAACACACAACAATAAAGTCGTTCTTTTCCCAGAAACAGAGTATCTCTCTAATCGTGTTCATTTATTTTCCGCTATACTTCATGCTAATTCTATCCACACCTGGGAAAATAAAATTTCAAAAGCCTTTTGGCGAGGAAGTACAACAGGAGGACCGTACTGTTTTTATTGGGATCGGTTTCCACGCCCCTCCCTAATTGTAAGCTCTTATTATCACCCAGAAGATGTCGATGCTGCATTTATAAAAGGATCTTTTTATGTCGATGAAGAGCCGGCTAAAACTCAAATTTTACGCTTCAAAGCCCTTGAAGATCCTGTTCCTATTTCTCATCAAATTCAATATAAGTATCTCATTGCTGTTGACGGAAATTCTTGGCCCTCTAGCCTACCATGGCAACTCTTATCAAATTCAGTCGTTTTAAAAAATGATTCAGACTATATAGATTGGTATTATGAAGCACTAAGCCCATATGAGCATTATGTACCCTATAAAAATTGTGAAGATTTATTGGTTAAAATTAATTGGCTCCGAAAAAATGATCTGCTAGCACGTAAAATTTCGAAGCAAGCTACCTCTTTAGCGGCAAACCTTTTTAAAAGGGAAACTATAGCGGTCTATTTGTATAAATTACTTTTGACTTACTCAAAATTACAGAATTTCCAGCCTCAAGATTTTGAAAACAGGCGAGACTACCCGGATAATTAAAAAAGAAATAGATGAGAAGACTTCTCTTTATTTGTAACTCTACAAATTCACTCTAGAATAGTACTTTTTTTTAGCACTAGAGGACAGAATCTTTTTCATTAAACTACCTTTACAGGTTAATCAAGAGCTCAAATCATAAACCACATCTTTTTATACAAATTTTAAAAATAAATAATGTTAATAGCTATTATTTTTTATTAAATAAAAGCATGTCTGTTTTATGAAAACTGTTTCTCAAGCATCCTTGCTAATTTTACCACAATGCGAAAAAAAAGCGATTTATTTACTCGGACAAACAACGATCAAGTACATGGACTCGTGCAAAAAAAACCGCAATAGGACATGCAGGATTTTAAAAATTTAATTTTCTTTTTCTAGCTTACAAACCCAACCTCTTTTTTCTTTATAAAAACGAACTAAAAAAACCAGGGGCTTAGTTTGAAATAGCTCAATCCATCCGTACATAGTTGATGTAGGAATTTGAAAGGTTTTTCTAAAAAATAAACAAATGGGCTTTTCTGGAAGAAGTTGTGTTTGTGCATAAGCAATTAGCTCGTGTGTATCTAGCCCCTTAGGAGCTGCATGCAGTGAATACATAAGACGACAATACCAAGGCTGTTTAGACCTGTTAGACGGAAAAAGAAAATGCATCATAGGAAACTTACTTGCTAAAAAAAAAGCTTTGCGAAAAGAAGCTTTTTCTAAAATCAATATTGCGGAGGAGTTTGCCTCCCAAGCAGAAAATTCTATGTGACACACAGAAGAGAAAAAAAAGAATATCTTTGCTAAAAGGGAAAAGAAAAATTCAGATAATCGAGAGATTAATATCAAAAAAACCAGAAAGGTAAGAGTCGCAACAGCTGCAAAGCCATTAGCAGAAGAGAGCGCTAAGAACTGACTAAAGATATAAAGAAGAAGAGAAGCAATAAATACTCCTGTAAAGCTAAAAAAATTAGCAGCTGCAATCATTTGTCCTCTTCTTTCATCTTTGCTATTGAGTTGAATAAATGTATCAAAAGGCACAGCAAATAACCCTCCAAATGCGCCAATTAAAACCAGAGAAATCACAACAAGGGGTAAACTTTTTGTAATCGATAGAAATAAGAAGTTAATGGCAATGCCTAAACAGGCCAAACAAGAGAGACCTAACGCCGTTTTATAGCGAGAAAGCTTTCCTGATAAAAAAGCTCCTGCAGCAATACCTAAAGCAGAAACTAAAAACAAATACCCCCCCGCAATCTCGCTTAAATGCAAGGTTTGGATGGCAAAAGGAATTACATTAAGTTGTGTAAAAGCGCCTACGAATAAAAAAAAGGCTGAACTAAAAATGGCTGTGACTAAATGAGGTGTCAAAGAGGCAATTTTCAAAGTATAGTAAATCTCTTTTAAAAAAAAAGGATGAGCCTTTACTTTTGCCGCTTGCTCTGGTGTCTTTTTAATGCCTAAAGCAGCAAAAAAACCTCCTATTGCAATCACGAAACAAATGCATGCAACCCAAGTAAATTGGCTATGGGTTTTTTCTGTTAAAAAAGAAGCTAAAAAAGTGCCAAAAATAATAGCAAGATAGGATGTTGAGGTGATTAATCCATTTGCTCGAGGAACCACATACTGAGAGACAAGCTCTGGAATCATCCCATATTTAGAAGGGCTCATCACAGCGCTATGAATAGCTAAAATAAATAACAGGCCATAACAGAGCCAGGGAGCTCTTGCTGCAAAAGCAATGATCGCGATCCCCATTGCAAGAACTTCGATCCCCTTCATAAAAACAAGCAACTTCTGCTTACTTAAACGATCTGCTAAAATCCCTGCATAAGAAGAAAAAAGTAAAAAAGGGATTACATAAATGGCGCCTGTTGCTGAGAGAATAGAACTTGCTTCTGCAGCTCCTAAAGTTTCAATCAGCAAAAATACCATTGTGAATTTAAAAATATTATCATTCACAACCCCTAGAGCTTGAGCCATGTTTAAACAAGCTAAAGAACAACGGCCCGTTTTGGAAAAAGAGGGGATCCTTTTAAAAAGCTGTCTAAAACACATAAAAATAGTATATTAAGATTAAAATGGATTCTTCCCATACACTATAACAAGCTCAACAAAAGAGAGCGAGAATGAAATCTTGTAAAGAAGAGATCTCTTGTCCTTCAAATGCTCTAAATTGCACATTTAGCCAAGATATAAAAAGACTTGCTGATAAATTAAAACAAGATCTCATTGATTTTTCTACTCATCCCTTTAGTAAAAAAATCTTGATTACGCCTAGTCAGCCTATTAAAGACTATCTCATTGATTTTTTCGCAAAAGAATTGGGGATTGTTACAGGTATACAATTTCTTTCTTTAAAGCAGGTCATCAATGAATGGCTATTTTCTTTTGGGAAAAAAATACCGGACTCTATAGAAATTTCTCTGGTACTAGAAGAGATCATCGAGCAATCTTGGCAAAAAGATGAGACGAGCAAGCTCTATTCTTATATTGCTTGCGAAGAAGAATCTAAAAGAAGTAAAAGAATGATAGGTCTTAGCGATCATCTATCTAATATATTTGAAGAATACGGTACCTATGGACTTCATTTTTTACCTGCTTGGACTAAGAAATCAGGTTGGCAGCAAACATTGTGGAGTCAAATATTCTCTTCTCACCCTAACTGGACTTATCCTCTAGACGCCGCTAAATTTTTGCAAACACAGAATAAATCTATTTTTGTATTTGGGTTTTCTTTTCTTCCTCTTTCGTATTTACAGATACTCAAACAAGTCGGTGCTCTTTTTTATTTCTTCTCTCCTTGTGAACTTTTTTGGGAAGATGTTCACACAGATCGTGAAAGATCCTATTTACGAAAAAAACTAGCTCAAAGAGGAATCAGCATTAAGAAAAGAGAAGAATTAAATCATTATGATGCAGCAGCGCATCCTCTACTAGCTAATTGGGGTAAACTAGGAAGAACTTTTTTAAAAAACCTTGACCTCTTCTCTTTAATAAGCACAGAGCTCTATGAGTTAAAAAAAGAAAATACCAATCTACAAAAACTGCAAGAACAGATTCTGTACTTTAAGCGCGCAGAGCCCATCTCTCAAGCTGATTCTTCCCTGCAATTACACAGTGCCCCTACAAAACTTAGAGAAGTAGAAGTTCTTTGTGACACACTTCTAACCCTTATCCAAAAAAATTCTATTAAACTTGATCAAATCATCGTATTAGCTCCTGACATAACAATGTATGCTCCTTATATTGAAATGATTTTTGCAAATCATCCTCTTCCTTATACCATAGAAAATGTGGCTGTTTTTTCTAATAGCGCAGCTCATGGATTCCTTCTACTAAAAAAAGTATTAGATGAGAACTTTTCTCTAAACTCTATTTACGCCTTATTAGATGAAACGATTTTTTGCACAAAACAGAGCTGGAGCCCTGACCGATCTAAACAAATTAAACAATGGTTAGAAACAGCCTCTATTCGTCAAGAAGGGGATGCTTGTAATTGGGATGCTGGTATTTCTCGCCTTTTACTGGGTATTGTTACTCTAGCTCCTTTAGAGCCCTATTGGCCCATAGATGTGATTACCCTTACCGATATAGAACTTTTTTCCGATTTTTTATGTGTATTTGCATCTCTACAACAAGATCTATCATCCTTGCGATCTGAAAAAATGACCATTGGATCATGGCTGCTATACATGGAAGCTATTTTATTGAAGTATTTTGATGTAGAAAACGATGGATTTTTACAAGAGATCAAACAATTACAGAAAAGATCTCAACATCTTTCGCTCTTGCGTAGTTATGAGAGCATGGAGCGCATTATAGGCCGATTACTTCATAAAAAAACCAAACTTCAAAAAACACAACATTTAAGACAAATCCACTTTCGCTCTTTACAAGAAGGCTGTATCTATCCTTCCGAAGTGATTTGGATGTTAGGAATGGACGAAGAGCTCTTTCCTCGCATGCTCCAAAGCTCTTCTTTATCAGAACTAGCTCAAAACCTGGGAGAAGATTATATCCCTACATTTGTAGAACAAGATCGTTATTTATTACTAGAAGCACTCTTTTCCACTCAAAAGCATCTTCTATTCAGCTATGAGAGAATAGATTCTAAAGACCAAAAACCCAAAGGATTTTCTTTTCTCATCGAAGAGCTGCAAGCCTGCGTAACTCTGCAGATAACCGATCATCCCAACCTGCGTTTTGACTCTATCTACTTTCAAGAAAGTTCTCAGATAAAAAAATCGCGAGTTGATTATGAAGCAGCTATGTCTTATTATTTTCCTAGCTCACAAAATAAGCCTTTTCTTGTACAAGATCAGACACAACCTGTAATGGCTCCAATAGTTGATGTAAAACAGCTGTACAAATTAGCAAAAAATCCTATTCGGTTTTTCTGTCAGGATGTCTTTCAGATATTCTTAGAAAACGAAGAGCCTGATGGTGATTTTTTATTCTCTAACTATCAAAAAGCCATTTTTACTAGAGAAGTACGTACAAAACCTTTACATGAATTACTGATACAATTAGAAGCTCAAGGCAAACTTCCTATTGGGTTGTTTAAAGATCTTACTTTGAAAAAATTACATGAGGAAGTAATACAAATACAAGAAACCCTCTCTCAATTTGATCTGCAACTAGATTCTCTTTTCTCCGTTATCCTATCTAAAGAATGCAGGAAAATAGAGCAGCTCAGTTGTGGAAATTGGGTAGTTCCCTCTATTGAGATACCCTTTAAAAATCAAAAGATTTATATCACAGGAACTTTAACAGATCTATCTACAAGAGGTCTTATTTCTAAAGAATCTCATCATTTAGAGAAGTTGATTCACATATGGCCTATTTATCTAATATATCTGATCCTACAACCACAACTGAACGTAAAAGACTCTTTGCTTTCTTTAAAAGACGGTTCTTGTTTATCTCTAAAAATTAAGGATCCTATTTTATCTATGCAAAAATATTTGCGTTATTTTTTTCACGCTCGCCAAACTATCTCTCCTTTGAAAACAACTTGGGCTAAAGCCTTACTTTTAGGAACTCAAAGCGATTTTGAAAAAGTTCTTACAGATGATTATCAGCCAAATTCAGCAAGAATACAAGATACATATGAAAAGTGGTTAGAGCGTCGTGGATTTTATTTTGATGTCCAAGAGACTTGGAAACACTGGATGCCTATATTCAAAGATGTTTTTTCCGAACTCATTGGTTCTTTATGAAAGAATTTGATATTCTCGATCGTCATCTTCCTATATTTGGTCCTCACTTTTTGGAAGCCTCTGCTGGGACAGGAAAAACATTTGCGATTGAA
This sequence comes from Chlamydiota bacterium, assembly GCA_030916885.1. GTDB lineage: Bacteria > Chlamydiota > Chlamydiia > Chlamydiales > Rhabdochlamydiaceae > Rhabdochlamydia. The sequence continues at coordinate 7,315 of JAUPVT010000051.1, read as the reverse complement.
CATCTAGTGGCCAGACTCATTCTTGAAGCAAAAGACCACATTGCTATAGAACAAATTTTAGTAGTTACTTTTACTAGAGAAGCAACTCGTGAGTTAAAGCGACGCATCCGCCAGAATCTACAACGACTCTATAAGAATATCCAAGAGAAAAATACAGACCTCGACTACCTAAAAGCTATTCTGGAAAAAGGCAATGCTGCGCTTTTACAAGCGCAAGAAAGAATAGAGTCGGCTCTAATCTTTTTTGATAATGCTTCTATTTATACATTGCATAGCTTTTGTTATAAACTGATCCAGGAATTTGCTTTTGAAACCCAAAACGATTTTAATCTTAATGATCCTGATGAACACGCCTATTTATCAACTTTGCAATACGCTGTGAAACAAGTACTGCGCACAGAGATGAAAAGTCCTTTGTATAGCCCCAATCAAGTGCATTTCTTACTCTCTCAATACAAGTTTCATTTTAAACAACTACTAAACCATTTAATGCAAGTGACCAAAGAGGATAGAAAACTATGTTCTTTTCCCTCCTTTATCGAGTTATATCAAAAATTTCTCTCTGTACTCCTTACGTTATCCTCTGTCTCTAGTTATAAGTTTATAGAAGAAATCCGACAGTTATCCGCTGTTTATAAACAGATGAACGATAAAAGCTATATAAAAGAAGCTGAACTTTGGGGAAGAATTCTAGAGACAAAAACTTGTAGCTTAGAAGAATTTGATCTGCTGCTTACAAAGAATTCTTTCCTGGAAAAAATAACTGAGTCAAATCGTAAAATACGCGCCAAAGCAGTTGTCTTTACTTATATAGATCTATTTAAAGAACTACAAAACCATCTTCTGCCCCTTTTACAACAAGCCAAAGATCCTAAAAAAAATTTCTTAAGGCTCTGTGCTTTATGCCAAGAAAAATCCCAGTTATTTTTAGAAAAAGCAGATCTATACTTTCCTGATACAATTGTTAGCAGAGTTCATCAAGCGTTCATTAAGTACCCTGAATTAAAAGAACAGATACAAAATAAATTTCAAGCAATTATCATCGATGAATTCCAAGATACAGATAAAATTCAGTGGCAACTATTTCATCAACTATTCACACCAAAAATGAAGACCTTTTGCCTTGTAGGAGACCCCAAACAATCGATCTATGCCTTTAGAAAAGCGGATCTATATACGTATTTATCTGCAGCTAAAATAATAGGTAAAAACCACTTGCGCTACTTGAATACAAATTATCGAAGTTCTTCTTCTCTCATTGAAGTATTAAATAAATTTTTAACAAAAACGAAAAGTTGGATGCCTATCCCTCAGTTGCAATCTTATTTAGATGTACATTCTGTTCATCCCATCGATTTAAACCTCCCCTATGTAACAGCTCCTATGCATCTATTTGTAGCAAAAGCCACTTACCGAAAAAAAGCTAAGTGGCCAACAATTTCTACGGAAAACCAACAGTTATTTACGTTCATTGCTCAAGAAATTAAGCAATTGCAAATCCACTATCATACTCCAAAATCTAAAATTGCTATCTTAGTTAAAGATCGTTATCAAGCAGCTAGAGTAGTTTCTTTTTTGAATGACCAAGGGATTTCTTCTAACTTTAAACGAGGGGTAGCTCTTACTCAGTCAAATGCTTACTTTGGTTTTAAAGAAATTTTAACAGCTATATTAGACCCAACAGATCCAAGCAAAATAAAAACTGCCCTTGGAACAGCACTCATTGGATGGACAGAACAGCAATTAATCCGAGACTGGAAACATCCTTGTTTTGGCCTAGCAAAGCTGCATTTCCAGTCCCTTAAAGCCATTTGGGAAGAAAAAGGTTTTAGCTGTTTTTTTTATTCTCTATTGCATACTTATTTTGACCCAGATATCTCTGTTTTACAAAAGCTTCTCTCTTCTAAGCAAACAGAGCTTTATTTAGATTTAACTATGCTAGCAGAAATACTCATTGGGCAAGAAATGCAGGGTTACCAAGGAGTTTCTTTACTTAGAGCTTTAAATGATATGCAAAACACCTTAGAAGAGGACCGCTTTGCAAACACTTCTCAACAAGAAGAAGACAGTGTGCGCATAATGACTATTTTCATGAGTAAAGGCTTAGAATTTGATGCAGTATTTGCTCTTTCTTTAGCTTCACGTCAAAAAACACCAGACTACATCGCGATCAAAGATCAACTCATTCCTTGTGATCTAGAAGATCCTAGATGCCAACTTGCCTTAGAAGAAATAGACGCAGAAAAAATGAGGCAATTATATGTTGCCCTCACACGTGCTAAATATCATCTGTATATTCCTGTTATTTTAGACCAAATGCAAACACAAATCCCATTAGCAGAAGCATCTCCTATCGAATTATTCCTGAGTAATTGGCTATTTCAAGAGACAAATTGGCAAAAAGCTTACACTCTAATCCCTACAATAACACAAGATTCTATTACATCGATTATTTCTGAACTGCAACCTAATATTACCTATTCCATTTGTACGCAGATAGAGTCTTTGTCACATTCTTCAAAAGTAATAGATCCTATTCTCATAGAACCAGAAGAGATCTTATTGAATATCCCTTCTGAACATTGGCTCTCTTTCACTTCCATAGCACAATTAGAAAAAAAACAAGAAAAACAAACTCGTTCCTTTATAGAAAAAAATACACTCTGCAGTATGCCACTTGGAGCTGAAACAGGAAACATCATCCACCATATTTTAGAGCAGTGCTTTAAACTATCCTATCACTGTCCGATAGATTCCCATAAAATTTCCTTGTTAATCCATTCTCTTCTACAAAACACTCTATTAAAAGATTGGCAACAAGTGATTGAACAGACCATCCTATCTATTTTAAAAGAACCTCTTCTCATTGATCAGACTTTTATTTCTCTCTCTGATTTAACTCCTGATCAAATACAACAAGAAATGGAGTTTGTCTTTCCTATTAAAGAAGGAATGATGCAAGGCTTTATTGATCTGTGCTTTGAATATCAGGGAAAATACTATCTACTTGACTGGAAAACGAACTACCTAGGCCCTGATGAAGCCGATTATTCTGAAGAAGCGTTAACCACAGAAATGAACCGCTGCAAGTATCTTTTGCAAGCATCTATTTATACTACAGCTCTTAAGAAACATATACATCTCTTTGACTCTCGCCCTTTTGCACAGGTATTTGGAGGAGCCATTTATTACTTCATTCGAGGCAAAAGATTCTATCACTTTCATCCTACCTTTATGGAATAAACATGTTACCCTCTAAAAATCATTTCTCCCATTGGCCTTTTCTTAAATCTCTTTTAGAACAGGGGATTTTCTGTTATTTAGATCTATACTTTGCAAAAAAAATGCTTCCATCCGGACCTGAAAATCAAGCTCTTTTACTTGCCATTCTCTTTTCTATTTCTCGTCAAGGTCACATTGCTCTACATCTAGAAAATATTTCTCTGCAAAAACAACTTCGCGCAATTGGCCTTGTAGACGTATCTCATGAACTCATTTTTTCTGCTTTAGAAACTCTTCCAGATACACTTATCGATCGAAATACAAAGGATATGCATAAATTAATCTATCTAGATAAGAATTATCTGTATCTACAGAAATATCGAGCACAAGAGAATCAAATTCTTTCTTCTTTGCTTAACCTATTAAAAAACAAAAAATCTCTTTATAAAGTCCCTAAGCAATTAAACGAGTTAAATCTAGAGCAAAAACAAGCTGTGCTTTTAGCCCTTACCCATTCTTTTTCCCTAATTATCGGAGGGCCGGGTACAGGAAAAACATTTACAGCAGCGCAAATTATCTTGCAAGCTTGTACGCAAAAAGACAGTCGTATTCTGCTCACGGCACCCACTGGCAAAGCAGTTGCTCAACTAGAAAACAGTCTACAAAAAATCCTGCCCTCTCTATCTTGGCAATCAGGTACCTTACATGCCATTCTTAACAAAGCGCAAAAACAAAATATCCCCTTACTTGCAGACGTCATTTTAATTGATGAGAGCTCTATGATTGATGCTTCTTTATTTGCGAAACTGCTCCCACTTATACGAACAGATTCTCATGTAATTCTGATTGGAGATCCAAACCAATTACCCCCTGTGGAATCTGGCAGTATTTTTGCAGATCTAGTGGAAATAGCCCCTTTTTTACAGATCCCTTTAACGAAGTTAAAAAAAGTGTTGCGCTCAGACTCTGCTGCTATTTTACAATTCTCAGAGGCTATTTGTAGATCAGACACAAAAAAAGCCACACAATTATTACAAGAACAGAAGATCCAATGGATCGACTTAAGCAATGAGTTGTCCCATGAAAAAATCTGGGACCTCTGTCAGAAAAAAATCCCTCCTTATAGTTTTAGCTCTTCTCCTAATCCACATCAATTGATCCCTTACATCGATTGTTTTCGTCTACTCTCTTGTATGCGCCAAGGACCGCTTGGTGTAGATGCTCTCAATCAATTTCTACTAAAAAAAACTTATCAAAGCACTCCTTTACACAACTTATGGGTCTTCCCCATTCTTATCCAACGCAATAACCCAGGCCAAGACCTCTACAATGGAGACTCTGGTATTCTAGTTCGACAAAAAACTACTTCTGTAATCGATAAACAACTGAAAACCTCCGATTATGCTCTCTTCTATAATCGTCAAGATAAACAAGAGTATCGTAAAATAGACGCTTTAACCCTACCAGCTTTTGAAGCAGGGTATTGCCTTTCTGTTCATAAAAGCCAAGGTAGTGAATGCGATGAAATTGTGATTGTACTACCAACAGGCTCTTCTATCTTTGGCAGAGAAGTTCTTTACACAGCAGTTACACGCGCTAGAAAAGAAGTGTGTCTGATTACCTCTATGCAAACGCTAGCAGAGACGTTAAACCATAGCTCTTATAAGGTCTCTGGTTTAAAAGCGCGCGTAAAACAAGATTCACTCCTGAAAAAACTTCTTTAAGTTCTCTGGAAGAACAGGGCAAACTGTTTTTGTTTTTTTGAAAACCTTACCTCTTATTTTAGCAATGAAATCATAGCAAGCGTTAGTTATACAAAGAGGTATACAGCGGATTAAACAAGCTAAACATTTCCAACCTTTTCCTAAAGAATGTAAAATATATAAGATTGCCTCTGTTTTCAAATAGATCTTATCGCGTTTTTTATCATATACCATGATACTATCTGGGATGATCTCTATGTTTTTAAGCCTGACAAGATTACAAAAGGTTTTCCCTTCTATAGGAGAAAACAGGAAAGGCTTTTGCATCTTTAACAGGGTAAAGCGGACAAAAAAATGACATAAGCCACAACTGCTGTCATAAAAAACCCTTGGGGATTCCTCAAATAGATCTTGATGCATATTTCTTCTTTTAAAGAGTTTCATTCATTTTAGCGCAAATGGGAAATGAACGAAATTGAATAGAAATATTTTTTTTTGATAAAGATTAAAAGACCCTGTAATTGCAGGGTCTTTTAAAGATTTAAAAACCGTAGATCAATTCTACTTCTAATTGTCTAAAACGGCGATAGGGACCGATGTGCTTATTTAAAGTAATGGATTGCATCCAGCTGAGCTGAACATCAATCTGATTAGTAAATAAGTAGTCCAAGGTTATTTGATATCCTTGATAGTTTACATTACCTCCTGCTGTCTTTATAGTATTAAGTCCACCTTTACCATCTAGTTTTACAGTATAAAACCCAACAGAAGATGCGTTTCCTGTTCCAATTCCCGACACATCAAAATCAGGCACGCATTGTGCAGCAAGAAGCTGTCCGTTAATATCAAAAGCCCAGTCGCCTTTTTTCTTGAGTTCTCCCATGGAGATTCCTAAATAAGTACCCCAGTTCGCTTTTTGATTATTTGTAATCGGCAATCTTTGTGCCTTGTGATTATATAAACCAGCTAAATAGATTTGCACGGGCTTTTTCGAACAAAAGGCATTAAAACGATATCCAATAACTAATTGAGAAATAATAAAATCAAAACGCTGTTTATCAATAGAGTCGGTAAATTTTTTTGTATCCCAATCAATAACGGAATATTTGGTATAAAAACCGGTTTTAAATAGATTGAGAAGTCCGATTTCTCCTACGTAGCCAAACTGCTCTTTCCATTCATTAACAAGAAAAACACCTGCATGTAAGTAAGCGCTTCCAATAGGATCAATATTATGACCATACTTAAACCATATACCATCAAAAAACGAGTTGAACTCTAACTTTGAATCAAGCATAGAAGACATGCGGCGACGTCCTAACTCGACATCTAGACCCCAATTGCTTTGATCAAAAATTCGATAACCCCAAATAGCTCTTTCTAACTTTAACTTATTCAAAGTTCCACTTATGATTCCAGCTTCGTTATCAAATTCTAGTTTAACAGCTGCCCACGAACGATCCGTTCTATAGTCAAACATCAAATTTACTTCGATATCAAAACCATTAGAAGGAATAGGTAGGCCATTGCTACCAAATACAACTCCGCTAGGCCCTCTTTGATTTATACCATTTGCAGTTTCATGAGTGTGTTGGAATTCTGTACGGACCTCTCCGCTGATGGATAAAGCTCCACCTGATTCTTTAATAGTCACTTGGCGCTTTGTATTGATCCAATCGCGCAATGCACCAATATCTCTTTGATCAAGATCATCTGCTTCATCAATGGTTGCTGCCATCGCAGAAGAAGCAACAATTATCGTGCTTAAAAGAAACAAGCAGCGTTTCAAACCTAATTTCATTACTGGCTCCAGATTAATTTTTTATATAGGGGTAAAGTATTCAAGGAATTACTAGGAAAAATCTTAAAAATACCCAACATAAGATCAGCTGATTAATAGGAAAATTAAAAACAATCACAGAGTTTTATAAAGGGAGTTTTAATTAATTTCAAAGGAAATGTATGGAATACTGCTAAAACTTTCCATTATAGACAAAACATAAGAAATCTGATGATATAGCTTCGAAAGAATTTTTAGAAAGCTTTTTTTAATAGCATTAGAAAAAAACAGGTTATCTTTTATGTAAATTAGCGTTATAGATAATCCACAAGATCTTTCTACTAGGAAAAAATAAACTTTACTTGCTATTTTTTAGCATTAATGAATATTAGGTTTTAACTTATGAAAAACTTTTTTCTCATCTCAAGACAACCTGATCTTGCTAAAAACTCACATCTGCACTTACGGTAAACGTCTTTTCATTAAAAAAACGCGCTTCAAAATTGCAATCAAATCCACGTTGATTAGTGAGACCACAACCTGAAACCAAACCAAATAGATGCTGGCTTTTAAAAGAAAAATACCCTTTGGGAAAAACTGAAAGAGAGGG
>JAUPVT010000050.1 GCA_030916885.1 Chlamydiota bacterium | reverse complement strand
CTTTGTATTTTTATTTGCTATTGCTATTTTTACTATTGCTCTATTACCTATTTTAGAAAGCTTATTCCATGTAACAACAGATATGAGTTTAATGGAGTATATGGACCCTAATCATGAATTATTACATCGCTTGAGTTTAGAAGCACCAGGGACATATCAGCACTGTTTAGTTGTAGGGCATTTAGCAGAAGCTGGAGCTAGATCCATTGGTGCCAATGGGCTTTTTTGCAGGGTAGCTACTCTATATCATGATATTGGTAAATTGTTTAACCCTCATTATTTTACAGAAAATCAGCTTGGAGGATTTAATATCCATCAACTACTTACTCCTATGGAATCGACACAGGTAATTATTGCTCATGTGCCAGAAGGGGAAGCGTTAGCTCGTAAATACCATCTTCCTCAAGGATTTATCGATATTATTCGAGAGCATCATGGAACAACAATGGTTTACTATTTTTATTGCAAGCAAATGGAGCAAATGGGTATTGATGCTAATAAAGTGAATGAAAAACTTTTTCGCTATCCAGGTCCTAAACCGCGGAGTAGGGAATCAGCAATCATTATGATTGCTGATACGATAGAAGCTGCTTCTCGTTCTATGGAAGAGCTTACAGAAGAATCTATTGCCGATATGATTGATAAGCTAATAGATGAAAAAGCAGAGGATGGGCAACTTAATGAATCTCAATTAACATTTGAAGAGTTAGGAAAAGTAAAAAAAGCAATTATTAAGTCTTTAATTGTTACACGTCATCTGCGTATTAAATATCCCTCTAGAATCAAAACCTAGCATCTTAAAGATTGTACAAATCAAGATTTAATCTGACTTTGTTTAAATAAAAAGTAAAACAAATTTGGAGCAAATATGAACTTATCACAGAAAATAATAAAACCTAAACTAGGATTGTTTCAACTAGCAAAACAATTAGGTTCTGTTTCAAAAGCTTGCAAAGCTATGGGATACAGCAGAGATTCCTATTATCGTTTTAAGAACTTGTATGAATTTGGAGGAGAAGTAGTCTTACAAGAAATTAGCCGCAAAAAGCCTATTCTAGCTAATCGAGTAGAACCAATGATTGAAAAAGCTGTTGCGGAGATGGCGATAGAATATCCAGCTCAGGAGGAAACTGACACTAAAGAGAAATCTGAAGAAATATTATTAAATACTATTTTAAAATAGGTGTCTGTCAGATTAAATCTTGATTTGTACACTTAGAGCTAAAGCATAATTCATACGATAAATTGCTTAAAGCTGGTTAATAGAGTATTTAAATGGGCTTGACATTGGTCAATTCCTTGTTCTAATGAAGAATAGGAGTCTATATGAGTAGATAGATATATTTTTATTTTAGGCTCTGTGCCTGAGGGGCGTATAATTAAACGGCTCTGATCTTTTAATCCAAACACTAATACATTAGAATAGGGGAGCTCTAGAGCTTCTTCTTTCTTAGACTCTAAGATAAAACGTATTCTTTTTTGATAGTCTTCTATATAGAGCACATCTATTCCAGCAATTGCTTTAAGTGGATTTTGTCTTAAGTGCTGCATCATTTTCTCAATTTTTTCCATTCCTTCTTTCCCGGGTGCAAAATCGATAGAAAATTGTTTTTCTTGAAAAAGGCCATGTGTTTGATAAATCTTTTCTAAACGATCTTGAAGGGTTTGGTTCTGTCTTTTTGCATAGAGCGCAATTTCTGCAATAAAACAAGACATGACAATAGCGTCTTTGTCTCTTGCGTGAGTACCGATTAAATAGCCGTAAGATTCCTCAGCACCAAATAGAAAATGATAGCTTTCTTGAGATTGATCCCATTTATGAATCAGCTCACCAATATATTTAAAACCAGTAAGGACTTCTCTATAGGCAATCTTATATCTCTTTGCAATACTTTTTAAGAGTTGTGTTGAAACAATAGTTGTGACAATAGCTGCTCTATCTGGCATTTTATTCTCTAAGCTCAATACTTCGAACAGGTAGTCTGCGCAAATAGCTGCTACTTGATTACCATCGAGTAAGATAGGTTTGTTATGGTGTAAAATCGAAATGCCTATTCGATCTGCATCGGGATCTGTTACAATTAAGAGATCAGATTTAGTATCTAGCATATGCTTTAGACCCATTGTAAATGTTTCTTTATACTCAGGGTTTGGAAAAGTAACAGTGGGGAAAGATCCATCGGGTTGACACTGCTGTTTGACTAGATAGATTTGATCAAATCCCCACTTTATTAAAGCTTGAGGTACGATAGTGCTTCCAGTACCGTGCAGACTTGTATAGGTAATCTTCAGATCCTTACCTGTTTGATGGTCTTGCTCGGAGAAAATCTGCAGAGGAGCTATTGCTTGTAAATAGGGTTGGTCTAAAGAATTACCGATTTGTTGGATAATTGGATTAGAAAGGTTACTTAAATGAATTTGTGAAGGTTGGGTTATTTTTTCTACTTCTTGCATGATACCTGTATCATTTGGAGATACAACTTGACCGCCATCGCTCCAATAGACTTTATATCCATTGTATTGAGCCGGATTATGAGAAGCGGTGATCATAATAGCAGCATCTGCTTGCATAAAACGGCAAGCAAATGAGATATAGGGGGTTGGTCTTAGTTCATTGATTAAAAAGACTTGAATTTGATTAGCAGCAAGTACTTTTGCGGCTTCTTCTGCAAATTCTTTAGAATGATGTCGGCTATCAAACCCAATAACAACCTTTCCTCTTTTTTTTTGTTGATTTAGATAGTTTGCTAGGCCTTGGGTAGCTCTTTGAATGGTATAGATATTTAGACGATTAGTTCCTACTCCCATTAGCCCTCGCATACCTCCTGTTCCAAAAGAAAGATCACAAAAAAAAGCATCGATGAGCTCTTGCGGTTTTTGCATGAGTAAACGCACTTGATTTTGCGTATCAGGATCAAAAGGGCTATTTAACCAAGTCTCAGCACGTTTTTGAATGTCTGCCGGAATTGTCATGAATTACCGCTTTTTTAAGAGTCTAATTGTTCTTCTATTTCTCCAAAAGTGATCAAAGACGCATCAGCATGATTTATTCCTTCACAGCGTATGGCCTCTTCTTCCCAATCTTTTTCTGTTTTTAGATTTTCTGGCCACCAAGGAAATTTGCGGCATTGTTTAGGCCGAGTAGAATAAATCTGGCAGCTCTTATCTTTTAAAAATACACAATCATAGCTGCGGTAATCTTCTAAAAGCGATAATTGTCCTGCCACTTTACGAGTATATTTTTTTATGCATTCTTCAAAACCTATCTGTAAAAATTGCGCGATCTCTTCCACTTCGCTATCACTTACCCACACATATCCAGGAGACCCTGTGCAACATTTACCGCATCCTGTGCAACTAAAACGTAGACCTTCTTTATACCATTTTTTAGACATTATTAAACCTTAAAATAAGAGCGGGAGGTAGATTGCCAATTACGATTAATTATTTTAAAATTCTCAACCCAAAACTCCTTTTCGTGTAATTCAATCAAATTCCAAGAACCGGTTTTTTTTTCTATAATAGACCCACTATCTAAAATGATAGGTAGACCACTTTGTCTAAGATCTGCAATACAATGACGATGGGTATGCCCATGTAGATATAAATTAACCTGAGGAAATTTTTTAATGAGATCACATAAAGCCTCTGAGCGTTTAAGACCTTTTTCAGGAGATTCCTTATAAAGGAGAGGAAAATGATTCAAAATTAATACTTTATGATTTTTGGGCATTTGTTTCAAAGCTTGCTTTAGTCTCTCTTCTAGTTTTACTGAAAAAAAACCATAACATGCAAGAGGAGGGGTAGCTATTGCGGTATCTAGAATAATAGCAGACCATTTGTTTCCTATCTCAACAACAGTTAAACCGTCGTCTTTTAAATTGCATGTAGATTTAGAAAAACAAGAGGGAAAAAAACGATAATAGGTTTTACGGGAAAAAGCGGTTTTTGTGTATTGATCGTGATTACCTGGAAGAAGTAATACTAAAAGACCTTGTTCTTCCAGTCTTTGAATAAAAGTCTGTGCCATTAAAAATTCTTTTTCATCAGAGGTAGTGGTTAGATCCCCTGTGATCATTACCTTAGAAACACCTAGTTGTTTAAAAAGTAAGGGAAGTGCTTCTATATTTTCAAAACAAAATTGCGAGCGTCTACGCAGATAAAAATTGGCATTTCCTATCCATTTCTTAGAAAAGAATTGATTGATTTTCCAAGAGGGTTTTGCAAAATGTAAATCTGAAATATGAGCGCAGCGAATCATTTACGGCAATCCTAAAATACTTTAGCGATTAGATTAACAGATTTTTAGAATTCTTCTCTATAAAACTAAAGAAATACGCAAAGTACTTCTATATGATAATTTTATCTAGTATTTTGGGCTATACAAATAGGACTTCAGGCAGCTCTGGATCTAAATACTTAAGGTCTATTAGGTTACATACATGTTTTTCTAAATTAGTCCTGGTTTTAAAATCCAGTTTGTCAATTTTTTCTTTTAATTGAGTTGCTTTATCTCTTGAAGAGTTTGTTAGTTCGTCTTGTTTCTCTATAGAAATGTGGCCTTGCTTGCTAAAGTTTAATGAGTCCATAAATTGACTCATGCTTGCTTGCAAAGACTCTTTTGAGGAAAAAAGATAACCAAGTAAATATGTTTTTGCTAAAGAAGGATTTTCAATGCCAATAGCATCTAAATTGTTTAGATTTTTTTCAAAAGAGCTTACTTGTAAATCAAAGTTTGGCTTTAGACTCTCTATAAGCTCCTCTATGGATGCTTTTTGTAGCCAAGGGATTGAAGAGGTTGCGTCTGTGAATACATCCATTTCATATAAGAAGGAGATTAAAGCTATAGATGCCATATCGCCAGAATCCATATAACACACTCGATGACCTGCAATTGTTCCGTCTTCAGTGAATTCTCTAAAAACCTTTTCTTTGTCTGATATAGAGGAGCTCTTAATCCAATTGTAAAACCATGTACTAATATCATCTGTTTTAAGGATCTGCTTGAGTGCAATTTGATTGCGTAGCCAGAGGGTAATTTTTTGTAGCTGTGTCGTAAAATAAATATCTGAAATCTTTTCTACATCAAGTTTAAACAAATATTTCATAAATATATAGAGCAAAGGATTGCTCATTATGTCTGCATTTAAAGATTCAATAGTAAGATCTTTAGTAAAAGATTGGATGCCAAAATGAGAGCCATAGAATTTCTCATAGAGTTGATAGGTATGCATATCTGTTAAATTAGCTCTTACTCTTAGAAAGTTAATAAGACAAGGCATTTTTATTGTTTTTTCTAGTATAGAAAGAGATTTGTTAAGATGAGCTTGTAGAAAAAAAGAAAAGCTATAGTTAGATAAATCTGCTAGACAAAGGTTAAATATTAGCTCCAATCCACCCACACCTATTGTAATTTGATTAATTTTAGCAAGCGTTATAAATCCTGAAATCAGATTTCTTTGCTGAGCGATTTCACATTGTCCCTCACTTCCAAAAAGAAGCTCTTTAATGCCTAGAAGCTGTTCATCTAAATTATTGACTTGTTGTAACATTGAACAGGATTGTTGTAGAAGCGTATTCCAAATAGGATTAAATTGCTCTTTTGTAAATGAAATTAATTCATTTAAATAACTTGCTGCTACAGACTTTGCTTCTTCAAAAGTATCTATCTTGGTTTGATTTGGGAGATGATTAATTCTAGTAATAAGCTCTATTTGTAAAATTTTAGGTAACTTCTCAAAAATATTTAAAATAGATTGCTTAATATCAATATCATTATTTAATGACGGCAGGCTAATTTTAGGAGCTCTTTCTCGATTAATGGTTAAAAACGTTTTTTCACCCTCAGTGTTAAATTTTTTCCATTTTTCTAAAGTTAACTTATTTGGTGAAGAACTTTCTATATTTGTCTGAGGTTTTTGAATAGTATAAGTTGATTTAATAAATGATGCATGAGTCATAAGAGCAAGACTAAACAGAGTATAACCAATAGTTAGATAGCTTCCGCTTATAGCAACACCTACTAGTCCTAAAATGGGATTGGCATATATTTTAAAAACAGAATCTATTTTATGAAACAAAGGAAAATGAGATTTAGTAAAACCATTACTAATTATTTTATTAAAGATAAGCATAGACAAGGCAGAATATCCTACCAGGAAGTGACCAAAGCGCACTAGAGCAATAGATCCGATAATAAAGATAACGTAAGATGATTTTTCCACATAGTTTTCTAAGTGAGCCAATCTTTTTGCAAGTAAGGGATAGGTTTTTTGAGTACGACCTTTTAAGTAACCTAAAGCAATAGGGGTAAGACGAATAGCCCATTTTATAGGTTTTGATTGTAATTGGTTTCCCATTCGAACATAAACTAACTTCTCTAAAACTATCTTGGTGAACGTCAGAGAATTATTAACTACTGCATATCTGCTTAATGTTTCATAAAATAAATGGACTTTTCCTGCTTTATATTCAGATAGCGTCGCCCAGTTTGATATTAAGGCTGAGCTTATTCCAAAGCCTTTAGAAAAGCCTTTAATATTTTGAATAGTCATTAATGACTCACATTATGAAGAACAATTATAATAAAAAAATTATTTTATATCATAATAAGGATTATTTTTTTCTAGGCCTATTACGATTCAAAATCTTCTGCTGAGCAAGGTTTTGTTTGATGGTTGTTTTTATCCAACGAACACCTTCAATATGAGTATGTGCTGGCTGGGCATCGGTTGTCGTAATACCAATTCCTGGTGTTGTGCGTTTAGAGTTCTTGGTGTTATGTCTGGCCTTTTTAATTTTCATATGTCTTGTAAAAGAATCCATTAACTCTTTTCTTTTCTGCATGAGTTTTTTAGGGGTTTTTACAGGAGCGCTGTCTTGAATAAGGGGAATTTTTTGAGCAGAGCGTATTTCTTTTCTTTGTTTTTTACGATTTTTTAAGGAGAGTTGATCTTTCATATATTAGCCTTGAATTCATCTATTGCTCTTAAATGCTCACTCTATTTTTTAATTTATTTATTTTCAATTTATAACCAGTTTTTTTTATATAAAACTAATTTAGGTCTAAAGAAATGTAGGTTGGATAAAACATTTTTATTCGTTTTCAGGGGAATTACCAATCAAAACTTCTGAGAAAAGAATAAGGATGGCTGTTGATACAGCGCATTGTAGAGCAGATCTTAAAACCTTCAATGGATCAACAATCCCACTTTTTAGAAGATCTTCTACTTTTCCTGTTAGAGCATTTAACCCAAATGGGGGCTCTTTGCTTAGAATCTCATTAAAAATAACAGCGCTATCAAGTCCATTATTGATAATGATTTGTTTAAGAGGAGCTTCGCAAGCTTGGATTAAAACCTGCACTCCCATATTTTCTTCATGGCTTAAGTTCATATGTACATTGAGGCTAGCTCTTAGAAGACCAATTCCTCCTCCAACAACAATTCCTTCATCAATCGCGGCTTTTGTAGAATTGAGGCTATCTTTAAATGCTTGTTGTTTTTGTTTGGCTTCTGTTTCAATGGTGCCTCCTACACGAATGATCGCAGCTCCGCTTGTTAACTTAGCTTTGCGCTCTTCTAATTTTTCTTTATCATAAGAAGAGGTAGCTTCTGCAATTTCTAACTCGATTTGCTTGATGCGTACTTTTATCTCTTTGCTTCTGTTTTCTTCTATGATGATCATTGTTTTATCTTTGCTTACAATCACTTTTTCTGCAGAGCCTAAATCCTCAAAAGTAGCATCTTTTAAAGACAAACCGGTTTCCTTTGAGATAAACTTAGCACCTGTTAATACAGCAATATCTTTAAGCATTTCCTGACGGTTGTCTCGAAAGCCAGGGGCTTTTACGGCACTAACCTTAAGTATGCCCTTTAGCTTATTAATCACTAGTGTGGAAAGTGCATCTGCTTCCACATCTTCTGCAATAATCAATAATTCAGAAGAAGTAGTAGCAATGGATTGTAAAATAGGAAGTATTTCTTGAGTAGATGAGATTTTTTTATCTGTGACTAAAATTCGAGGGCTATGCAGCTCTGCACATAATGTATCTTCTTTTGTACAAAAAGAGGAACTAATATAGCCGCGGTTAAATTGCATTCCTTTAGCTATTTCAATCGTTGTGTGAATACCTTTGCTCTCTTCTATAGTAATAACACCGTTTTTCCCTACTTTTTCAATAGCCTCAGCAATAAAGGTACCAATGATTTCATCTCCTGAGGCAGAGGCTATTGCTATATTTTGTATTTCTTTTTGTGTTTGAATGATAATAGCATTTGTCTTCAAATCATGCAAAAGGGCATCAAGTGCTTTTTCCATGCCTCGTTTCAAGTGAACAGGACTTGATCCTGATGAGATTTGTTTAGCAGCATTTTTTGCAATTGCACGTAGCAAAATCAAACTCGTGGTTATTCCATCTCCACAGAGATCTTTCATTTTGGCAGCGCTCTCTTTAGCTAAAGCAATCCCCATATTTGTGTATTGATCTTTTAACTCAATTTCTTTAACTACATCATTTCCATGATTAGTAATACTAGGAGCTCCCCAAGAGGATTCTATAGCTACATTGCTTCCTTTAGGTCCTAATGTATTACAAATAGCGTCTACAAGTTGATCTATTCCTTCAAGTAATTTATTTCTTGCTTCTTCTGCAAAAATAAGTTCCTTAGGCGTTGACATAATGATCTCCTAGTTAAAATGATTCTCATAAGTGACCTAATTCTGATAGGAGAAGTATAAGAAGATAAAACTTATTTCGCAATGAGTTGTCGTCTAAAAGTTAAAGGTTTTTTTTATAAATTTCCCTTTTAGGGAGCTGATGCAATTTGGCTACTATTTTAATAGCTTCGGAAGGACTAAGCTGCAATTCTTCTTGTAGTATGTTAATATGCGAAATAACATCACCTGTTAATGAGCACTCTTGCGGATTTTTTGAAATTAATAAGACGATTTCTCCACGAGGGATATGTGTTTGAAAATGATCAAGTAAGACACTGGCTTCTCCAAATAAACTTTCTTCGTACAGCTTAGTTGCTTCTCTTACAATACAAAGAAACCTTGTATTATCTAGTTTTTGTAAATGAGATAGGGTTTTTTGTATTTGATGAGGGGTCTCGTAGAAGATGCTAGTTCCTCTATATTCTAATGCTGTCTTGAGGGTGAGAGATCTTTCTTTTTCTTTCTTAGGAACAAATCCTAAGAATTGAAAAACAGTAGAGGAAAAACCAGACAATAAAAGGGCTACAATTAACGCACAAGCTCCTGGGATCGTTGTCATGGGAATTTTTTTTTGACGACATTTAGAGATAAGTTGTAGACCAGGATCTGAAATAGCAGGAGTTCCTGCATCCGAAATGAGTGCTATGTCTTTTCCCGTTATTAGATCATCTAAAATATTTTCTAAGCGCATTCTTTCATTAAAACGATGAAAACTTTTTAGAGGTTTTTTGATCGAGTAGTGATTTAAGAGGGTTTGGCTATGGCGGGTGTCTTCACATAAAATATAGTCACATTCTTGAAGTACATCAAGAGCACGAAAGGAAAAATCTTTTAAATTGCCAATAGGAGTGGAAACTACATATAACATGTTATTTTAATAAGAATGAAAGGTGGTACCCAGATTCGAACTGGGGAATAAGAGCTTTGCAGGCTCCCGCCTTAAGCCACTTGGCTATACCACCTTGGAATTGCCAAAAATTATGCTGTATTATGTATAAAAGGGTCAATCGAAATTTTTCATAAGACAGTATAGAGCAAGTTTTTTTAATGATTAAAATCTTCATTTAGTTACTCTTTCATACAAATGTATACTTGTAAAGAAATTGCAGCTTATTTAGGCATACTTTCCTCTAATGCAATTCCCATATGGGGGTTTCGTCAAGATAGCAGATTAATTCAATCGAGGGATCTGTTTTTTGCCTTACCTGGAGATAGGGTAGATGGGCACGCTTTTTTAAGAGAAGTAGCAAAAAAAGGCGCAGTAGCAGCTGTTGTCTCCAAACAGTATAAAGGACCTAGCTATGGTTTATTGCTATTGGCTGTAGAAGATGTGATGGACGCATTACATCTTTTGGCACAGGTTTTATTTTCAAAGAGAAGTACCCGTATTATTGCCGTTACTGGCTCTGTGGGAAAAACAACCATCAAAGAGTTTATTGCAACACTTTTATCAGCACAATTTAGGGTTTCAAAAACCCCTGGGAATGCTAATTCTCGAATAGGAGTGCCTCTATCTTTATTAAATGCAGATAGAGAAGCTGATGTCTTTATCGTAGAAATGGGAATGAATCAAAGAGGACAAATTGCTAGACTTGTATCGATTGCTCCTCCAGAGATCGCTGTAATTACTAATATAAGCTTAGCTCATAGTGCTTATTTTCCAGAAGGATTAGAATCCATTGCCCAAGCAAAGGCTGAAATTTTATCCTCTAACAAAACGCGTCTTGCCATTTTAGGGCCTAATGTAGGAAATTTTTCCAATATTAAAAATAACTTATTGCCAAAAAAAGTTTATGGTCTATCAGAAGGATTAGACCTCTATTTACAAGTTTATGGGAAAAAGTTTTGTTTGATGGAAAAAACTAGATACTCTTCTTTTTTTCCCCTGCCTTTTCAAGCAGAGCATCTTTGGGAAAATTTTTGTGGTGCTGCTCTAGTTGCTAGAGAACTTGGCGTTTGTTGGGAAAAGATCATTGAACAAACTAAGCGACTTAAAACCATTTCCCATCGATTTACTATTATAGAAAAAAAAGGGATTATATTTGTTGATGACTCTTATAATGCCAGCTTGTCTTCTATGAAAGCAGCTTTTAAGTCCTTGCCAAAACCTAAGGGAAAAACCATTGCTGTACTAGGGGATATGAAAGAACTCGGGAGTTTTACAGAAACATGCCACTTGGAAGTGGCCAAATACGCTTTAGAGGTAACTGACATATTGCTTTGTTTGGGAAAAGATTGCTCTTTAATGGTGCGATTATTTATTAAGAATAAGCGCAAAGCTTACCTTTATCATGATTTTCAAGATCTATATAAAGCTGTACATGCTTTTGCAGAGCAAGGAGATGTTGTTTTGATTAAAGGCGCGAATTCTCATCAATTATGGCGCATTTTGGATTAGGATTGCGATGTTTTCCTCTTCTAGATTAAGATAACATTTCTTAAAGAACAACCTAGAGCGCATCCGTGATTCTTTTAATTTATCAATATTTAAGCAGTTTAGGAATTCCGTTACATTCTGTTTTTGCCTATTCATCTACTCGAATGATGATGGCAGCATTAACTTCTTTGTTATGTGCTATTTGGATAGGTCCTTACTGCATCAGACGGCTCTATGCCTTAAAAACAGGACAATCGATTCGTGTAGAAGATTGTACTGTTTTAGCAGAGCTTCATCAGAAAAAAAAAGATACTCCGACCATGGGAGGTATTTTCCTTCTATTTTCAGCGCTGATTTCTCTTGTTTTGTGGATGGATTTGAAAAGTAGCTTTACCCTTATGCTATGCTTACTTACTCTTTGTTTAGCCGTTATAGGTGGAATCGATGATTATTTAAAAATGAAGTTAAAAAATTCCAAAGGGATGAAAGCGCGTACCAAATTTCTCATGCAACTACTTATTACCTTGGGAATTTGTAGCTATTTGTACATGCCTCAAATTACAGAAGAAAGCCTCTTCCATCTACCTGTTGCTAAAGAATGGGTAAAAACAAGCAAAATAGAAGGAGAGTGGAAAGTATTAAATACACAGCAATACATGGGCTATTATTTTGTTCCTTTTATAAAAGACCCCCTATTTAAGCTAACTGGCTTAACCTTATTGCTAGGAGTTTTCTTAAGTGTATTTGTAATTACCGGCTCTTCTAATGCGGTGAATTTAACAGATGGATTAGATGGCTTAGCTTCAGGTTGCTTGATTATGGTAGCGGTTGTATTGGGGATCGTTGCTTTCTTATCAAATAATAAGGAAATGGCCTACTACTTAAACATTTTATACATTGAACAAAGTGGGGAAATAGCCATTTACCTATTTGCTGTTATTGGCGCAACGCTTGGCTTTTTATGGTATAATGGGTTTCCTGCTCAAGTTTTTATGGGAGATATCGGCTCATTATCTCTAGGGGGGATCATTGGTTTTTGTGCTGTTTTATTGCGAAGAGAGCTTCTTTTAGCGTTAGTTGGTGGAGTATTTGTTACAGAAACCCTTTCTGTGATCCTGCAGGTAGGAAGTTACAAATTACGTAACCGTAAACGCATTTTTCTATGTACACCGCTTCATCACCATTTTGAATACAAAGGCTGGCCTGAGACAAAAGTGGTTATCCGCTTTTGGATTATTGGTTTAATTTTAGCATTATTGGGACTAGCTTCCTTGAAATTTCAGTAAAAGGCTTTGCAATGAGTCTTTCTTCTTTTACTGTGCTTTTAGCATATTCCCAAACCTTTTTATGTCAGATAACCTATTTTTAACTTTTCTATAGGAATTGGTTCTTGTAATCATATTATATAGTAATTTAAACTATAATTGATAAAAAAAACTTGATCCAAAGCTTTAGTCTATTTAGCAGACATATATTTATTGCAAGACAAGAGTCAAAAAAGTTTTTCCGTTTTTAGAAGGAAAGGATGAAAAGTATAACAAAAAAAGCTGATCTCTTTACCGTAGATAATGTACGCCCATGTGAACTACCTTAAACGAGTCTGAGGAAGAAAAAGAAATATTCAAGCCGTTATATGAAAGATTTTAGGAAACAAGCTAAGGATATCACTTCTTTTTGTAAGTAAAAATAGCTTTTCTATTAAATAAGCTATTTTTATCCATTAGTTTAAAAAGTCTTAAAAAAGATACAATAAAAACATTTCTCCAAAGAAGTTTTCTTTAAAGTCTTTTTGTGTGTAGTTTTAGTTGAAAACAACATAAACTTTAGATTTTTGACGTTTAAGGGGTTTTATGAGAAGTACTCTTATCTTAGGGCTAGGAAAAAGCGGAAGAGCTGCTGCGGAACTACTTTTATCGCATAAAAAAAACGTATGTGCTTTTGATGATTATTTAAAGGGTCTTGAAACTCTTTGTTTGGCAGAGCTTGGCTTAAAGTATATTTCTGATTTGGGAGATATTTGTTGGGAGGAAATAGATCAATGCGTCATTTCTCCGGGAATTAATCCTAAGCATATAATCTGTACAACTGCTAAAAATAGGGGTATTTCTGTTATTACAGAGGTGGAATTAGCCCTACCTTTTATTTCAGAGCCTTTAATAGCCGTGACAGGAACCAATGGAAAAACTACTGTAACTCTACTAGTAGAACATATTCTAAAGATAAATGGAATTTGTGCAAAAGCAGTGGGAAATATTGGCGTGCCTCTTTGCTCTTATGTACTTGCTTCTAAAAAAGCAGAGGTTCTTGTGGTTGAATTGAGTTCTTTTCAACTGGAAACTTTAGATGTGCCTGTCTTTGATCAAGCGGTTATTCTCAATATTACACCAGATCATTTAGATCGTTATCTTGATATGCAAGTTTATGCTACAACCAAACTGCATCTACAAAATTGTATAAAAGAGGGGGGCTCTTTATTTATACACGAGAAAGTGGTAGAGCAGTTTGGCTTTCTTTTGGAAAAAAATAAATATCAAACATTAGGTTTTCATCAAAAAGATCTTGAGTATTTTTCATCATTACTATATAGAGAATGTGCAGAGCATGAAAGGGAAAATGTATTAGCAGCTTGGGCTCTTTGTAAACCTTTTGGTATTTCCCATACACAATTTACTAAAGCTTTAACCACATTTTATTTGCCGCCACACCGATTAGAATGTATAGCTTCTATTAATGGGGTTGATTACTATGATGATAGTAAAGGCACAAATATAGATGCGGTTATTTGTGCTGTGTGCGCAATGAAAGGCAAGGTAATCTTGATTGCTGGGGGGGTTGATAAGGGAAGCTCATATACAGCCTGGAAAAGACCTTTTTTAGGAAAAGTAAGACAAATTATAGCAATTGGCTTAGCAGCAAAAAAAATAGAACAAGAACTACACCCTTTTATTCCCGTTATATGCGTTGACTCTATGCAATCAGCGGTAGTTATGGCAAAAAAACTTGCCAAGGAAAAAGAGAGCGTCTTACTTTCGCCAGGATGTGCAAGTTTTGATATGTTTTGTGACTATGCTCATAGAGGAAAAGAATTTCAGTATCAAGTGCGCTTATTAAAAGATGGGGAGATTTAAGAGTTATGAGTCGTAAAGATACCATTATTATTGCTGTATTGGTTAATGCAGGTTTATTAATTATTTTATTTGCTAGCGCTCTAAAGCTACCTATGCATGATACGTGCTATCAGCCAGAACCATTGAAGCCTATTGTAGATGTTTCTGCTAAAAAGGAAGTAGTTATCCAAAAAGGAGATGCTATAGATCACGCTTTAGAACAATTTGCTAAGCAACGCTTAAATACTATAGAACAACCTGTAGACATACAAAATCCTATTATTACAGAGGAACTTAAGTTTCCCCAAGCTTCTGTTTTGGAGAACCATGCTGAAAAATTAGCCGGATATGCGGAGGTTACGATCAAAAAAGGGGATATGTTGGAAAAGATTGCCCGTCAATATCACTCAACGGTTAATGAAATTATGAGATTAAATGGGTTGCAAACATCTCATTTGCGTATTGGCCAGGTGCTAAAAATTCCTTCTAAGCATACTCCAAGCCCTGTTTTAGAAGAGACAACACAATACTATATTGTAAAAGAAGGAGATAATCCTTCGACTATTGCAAAGAAAAATAATATTAAGCTAGAAAATCTTTTGAAACTAAACGAGATGAGTGAAGAAAAAGCTCGAAAACTACGACCTGGGAATAAGTTGCGTATTCGTTAACAGCTTTTGTTTTCAAGGATCGATTTCATGAATCGTTACGTCTTTATCATGCTCAGCTCTATTTCTGTACTTTTTGTATTAGGTCTTGTTATGGTCTTTAATACATCCTCTGCACAAATTCTAGATCGTTTTTCAGACCGTAGTCTTTATTATGCATTGATACGGCAACTTCTCTATGCAGCTGTAAGCGCAATAGGCGTGATTGCTATTTGGTCGGTGGGGTATCGATCTCTTTTATCATTGAGTCCATTGCTGCTTTTTTTAGGGGTTATAGGTTTAACCCTGGTTTTAGTATTTGGACCTAAGCTCAATGGAGCTCGTCGTTGGATTAGTCTGTTTGGGAATTCTTTACAGCCTTCAGAATTTGTTAAATATCTAATCCCTTTATATTATACCTATGCGGTCACTAAACAAAAAAACTCTTTGGATTGGGTGCAGTTTTTACGTTTGCTAGGTATTATTTGTATTCCTTTAAGCTTAATTCTGATTGAGCCCGATAATGGGACAGTGGCCATTATCCTCTCTGTTTTAATTGTTTTATTTATCTTAAGTCAGCTTACGTGGGTGTATTGGGCTCTACCTTTAATGATTATTTGTTGTATAGGTGGTGTAGTTGCTTCACAAATGCCTCATGTATCGAATCGACTAAAGGTTTATTTACATCCAGAATATGACCTGAAAGGTAAAGGGCATCAGCCTTATCAAGCAAGAATTGCAGCGGGTTCTGGTAGATTATTTGGAAGAGGAATAGGTGAGAGCTTGCAAAAACTAGAGTATCTTCCGGAGGCTAGATGTGATTATATTGCAGCCATTTTTGCAGAAGAGTGTGGTTTTATCGGAATGAGTATTCTGATTTTTCTGTATACTATAGTAGCATTTTGTGGTTTTGCCATTGCATTGCAAGTAAAGGAAATCGGTGGGTTTTATCTTGTAGCAAGTTTTACCTTTCTGATTTGTTTTCAAGCTTTTTTAAACTTAGGCATAGTTTCAGGATTATTACCTAGCAAGGGCACAAATCTTCCTTTTTTTAGTCAAGGAGGGTCTTCTTTGATTGCAAATATGCTAGCATTAACCATTATTGTAAAAATAGCAGAAGAAGCTAAACAACAACTGAAAAATGATGATTAAAAAAAAAGTAATAATTGCTGCAGGAGGAACAGGAGGACACCTCTTGCCCGCACAAGAGATTGCTAAAAAACTGCAAGAAAAAGAGATAGAAGTTCTCTTTGTTGGATCTGGATTAAAAGAAAATGTATATTTTGACAGAAAGAGTTTTAAGTTTCATGAAATTTTAGCTAAAACGCCTTTCCAGAAAGGGTTAAGCAGGCGCTTAGGGGCGTTATATGCTTTGTTAAAAGCAGTTGTCAGAAGTTGTTTTTTTCTTAACAGCTTTAAACCAGATCTTATCATTGGTTTTGGCAGTTTTCATGCCTTTCCTGTTTTATTCGCAGCAAAATTACAAAAAAAACCTTTTATGCTATTTGAATCAAATACAGTAGCGGGAAAAGTAACGAAGTTTTTTTCTTCTTTTGCTACTTATACCGCAATTCATCTACCTCTTGTAAAGAAAATCAGGGGGAATCTAATAGAAGTTAGTTGGCCCTTAAGAGTAAAAGAGCTTAATTTATCGCAAGTAAAGGCAAGGGAACAACTTCAATTAGCACCTGATCGTTTTACTCTCTTGATTTTTGGAGGTTCTCAAGGGGCATCTACTATTAATCATTCTTTATTAAGTATTTGTGAACATTTACTTGCTAAAGAGATGCTTTTCCAGATCATACACTTAACTGGCAAATCAATATCTGTTGAAGTAGAGCAATTCTGCAAAAGACATAATATTCCTGCATTTATTAAAACCTTTGAACAAAATATGGGCCAGGTTTTCTATGCCGCAGACTTAGCTCTTTGTAGATCAGGCGCTGCTACAATAGCTGAAATTATCCACTATCGAGTGCCAGCAATACTTATTCCTTATCCTTATGCAACAGAGCAGCACCAAAGAGAAAATGCTTTGTTTTTGCAGAATTTATCTGCAGCTTATGTAGTAGAAGAGGGGATCAACATGCAAAGAGTAATCCTAGATTTTTTAGATACATTTTACAAAAACCCAGAAATAGGAGAGAAAATGCGTATTTCTCTGCAAAATCTTAAAAGAGAAAAAAGGGAAATGAGTGATCTCATTATAGAAACTCTACATGTATAACCAACACTATTATTTCATTGGTGTTGGTGGGATTGGAATGAGTGGTTTGGCGTTAATTGCGCTAGAAAAAGGTGCAATGGTTAGCGGAAGCGATACTGCGTGCTCTTGCATTATCAATAGATTAGAAGAAAAAGGGGCTAAGATCTTTATTGGACATAAAAAAGAGCAGATTCCTTTAGATGCCATTGTTATTTACAGCAGTGCTATTTCTTCTGATAACCCAGAGTTTATGTTTGCAAAGTCTCATAAACTTAGTATTTTACATAGATCTGAATTACTTGCCTTATTTATGCAGCCTCAAAAAGCTCTATTAGTATCAGGAACTCATGGGAAAACAACAAGCTCTTCTCTTCTAACTCATGTTTTTCTTGAAAAAGAGATGGACCCAAGTTTTGCAATAGGGGGATTTATTTGTGGTTCAAATACTAATGCAGGCCATGGAAAAGGACATTATTTTATTGCAGAAGCAGATGAGAGTGATGGGTCTTTTTTAAAATATACCCCTTTTGGGGCGATTATCACAAATATCGATCATGATCATCTTGATTACTGGCAAACAATGAATAGGTTAGTTGGGGGATTCCAGAAGTTTATTGATTCAATTATCTCATTAGAACATTTTTTTTGGCATGGGGATAACTTATGGCTATCAGAGATGATTAATCAAGGATATAACTATGGGTTTAATAAAAAAAATGCATTGTTTATAGAAAGCTATCGCCAGGATAAATGGAGAAATATATTTACTATTTATTTTGAAAATAAACGTTATACGGAGATAGAAATACCCATAATAGGTAGGCATAATATACTCAATGCATCAGCAGTATTTGGTCTATGTCTTAAATTAGGGATGGTGGAAGAAAAAATCCGTAGTGCTTTTATGAGCTTTAAAGGGGTAAATCGGCGCTTAGAGTATAAGGGAGTGGTAAAAGGGATCATTTTCTACGATGATTATGCTCATCATCCTACTGAAATCTTTACCACTTTAAAAGCCATAAAGCATGCAGTGGGATTTAAAAGGGTTGTTTTGGCTTTTCAACCACATCGTTATTCACGCACCCTAGCATGCTTAAAAGAGTTTAAAGCTGCTTTTGAAGCAGCTGATATAGTGATTATTACAGACATTTATGCAGCTGGAGAAGCTCCTATTAAAGAGATTGATGAGGAGCGTTTGTTGCATGAAATTAACAGAGAAGCTAGGCGTCCTGCTTATCATGTTTCTCGAAGTCAATTAGCTTGTCAGCTTGTAAAAATCCTTAAAACAGGAGACTGTCTAGTAACTATGGGAGCTGGAGACATCAGCAATGTATCTTATGATATTATGGAAAATCTTTAGATGCTATCTCGATTCAAACTTTCTACGCGGTTATCTCTTTCTTGTGCAATTGGTTGGATCATTGTTTCTACACTTTTATGTACAGGAGGGTCTTTCGCTTACCTAAAACAGTATTTAAAGAAAAAATACCAGAAAGCTTTTAGCTATGATAATCAAATCCACTCCATTATCCAAACAGGTCCACAAAAAGAAGCTTTAAAAACAGAATATCTAGCAGAAATTTTGCAGATTTCTCGAGATGTTCCAACTAGTGTAGTTTTTTTCAATGAAGAGGTGGCTAAACAGCGTTTGCTTTCTTCTCCTTTAATTGCTCAAGCAGATGTAAAGGTATTAAAGCCTGCTGCTCTTTATATAGATTATACGATCCGTCAACCAGTTGCATGGATTGAGGACTACGAAAATGTGGTAATGGATAAAGCAGGTTATCCTTTTCCTTTTTATCCTTTTCTTTCTCCTAAAAACCTGCCCTATATCTATTTTGGTCTATCTTCTTTTGGCAGGCAGTCTACGGATTCTAATAAACCGGTTGTAAGATGGAAAGAAGCCATGACAGGTACTTATATAAATCTGGCTTTTTCTTTGCTTGAGCTGATTCATGAAATAGGATTATCCCATGTGGTACGCATTGATCTTTGTCAAGCATTTGCCTCTAGTTGTGGCAAAAGAGAGATTGTTCTAACAGTGGATAATGTCATTGTGCAATGGCACAATGGACTAGAACAACAAATTGTTTTCCCTCATCTTCTTCGTTTAGGCACAAAGAATTATAGAGAGCAGCTTATTAATTATTTGAATTTAAAAGAGGAGTTGATTGAGCAAGAAAAAAAAAATATAATCTTACAAATAAATCAGCCTTTTTTACGATTAAGAGAGAAGGTAATCGATCTACGTTTGTCAAAATTAGCTTTTGTGCAAAGTGCGTCTTAAATCTCAGAACGATGACAGCTAGTGCTGTTTTGGTTCGTCTTCTGATTCAAGACGCAAGAAGGGTTAATTTGAGCTATACTCTTTAACGAGTTCTCTTTGCAAGAATTCAATTTTTTTTATATCTTATAAAAGATATTTCCCTTTTATTTTTTAGTGATATCTTATTGAAGCTCAATTAATATGTTAGCTATGAATGTGTTTAACCAGATTTTTTCAAATAGTACCATTAGGATAATTTAAAATTATGAAAGAATTTATTGCTTATATTATTAAAAACATAGTTGATTCTCCAGAAGAAGTTAATGTTCAAGTAATTGATAATCAGAAAGAAACAACTATTGAAGTGAGAGTTTCTGCTCATGATGTGGCTAAAGTAGTAGGTAGGCAAGGACGTACTATTCGCTCTTTAAGGATTATTGTTGGCGCTATTGGTGCGCGTTTTAATTGCCGGGTGAGGGTAGAAGTAGTTTGATTGACTTTAGAATTCAAGAGGGTTCTTTTGTATGCTTCCAAAAAAAAGAGGTATGTTAAATTAAGAGAGTCACAATATGAGTTACAAAGAGAGTAGATGTGGGTACTTCAGGTATTTGTGAAGATAAAGAACTCCAGCTTTTATTAACACAGTTCCCCTTAGAGCAAACCCATAAATTGATTCCAAGGTCTCAAAAGAAAAAAGTAATCATCATTGCAGGGCCCACAGGGGTAGGTAAAACCGCATTATCTTTATTAATGGCTAAGGCAATTGGCGGTGAGATTATTTCAGCCGATTCTATGCAAGTTTATCGAGGGATGGATATTGGTACCGCTAAGGCCAGTTTAGAGGAGAGAAGCGAAGTTGTTCACCACTTGATTGATAGTCGATGTTTAGATGAAACATTCAATGTGGTAGAGTTTTATAAGGAAGCAAATTCAGCAATTAAAGAGATCCTAGATCTAGGAGCGGTCCCCATTATAGTTGGTGGGACCGGTTTCTACATTCATTCTTTAATCTACGGCCCCCCCAGTGGCCCCCCATCTGAGCCGGACTTGCGAGCAAAGATAGAAATAGAGATGGATACGCTAGGTACAGAAGCGCTTTATGATCGTTTAAAAGCATTGGATCCAGATTATGCAATGACTGTTACATCGAAAGATAGACAAAAAATTGTCCGTGCTTTAGAGATTATTTCTGTGACTAAAAGTAAGGTGTCATCCCTGCTACCGGTTATTTCAGAGTTATCAGAGACGTATGATTTTCGTTGTTGGTTTTTATACATGCCAAAAGAGATTTTATATCCTAGAATTGAAAAAAGATGTGATGAAATGCTAGAAAAGGGATTTGTTGAAGAAGTAAAGCAGTTAGAATTGCAAGGATTAAGCAAAAATCAAACCGCTTCCCAGGCAATTGGTTATCGGCAATGTTTAAGCTACTTACAATCACCTCAAGCACAAGAAGACTGGCAACAATTTATTATACTTTTTAAACAAGCTTCAAGAAGATATGCTAAAAGACAATTTACCTGGTTTCGTAAAGAGCCCTTATTTCGCTGGTTGAACCTTAATAAAGTTTCAGTAGAAATAGCGGCTGAAATAATCATTAGAGATTATGAGCAAAGCTTTTAAATTTTTTGCTTTTTTTATATAAAAAAAAATACTACATAAGCTATTTTGTTATTTTTTGCAAAATAAATTTGTTAATGATAGGTTCATCCTTCACCAAAAAACTAAGATGATTTAGTATTTTTCTGTTTATAACTTTAAAACCAATTTTTTCTGAAACAGAACACAACCATCAGTACAATGAATTCAGATCACGATATGAAAGGCGAATCCGGAAAGAACTTCAGCAATGACGGTATTGCTGAACTTACTGCGAAGCAGAAACAAAGCGAAAAAGATAATTCTCAAGAAGACGTGTCTGATGCTTACTTAAACGATATGAAGGAAAAAACTAGTACCTATTCATTAATGGAGTTTCTTGAGCAATTTCACGGTGAAATAAACAGTGAAAAAAAGATCCGATTAAATCTGGAATTTATGCGTCAAGCCCTATCTCAAGGAAGCTCTCCTCGTTTTAAGGATTTTTGGGAAGTTAGAAAACTCTGTCTTTCTTTATTTAAAGAAGATATGCCTGTCTCAATTCGCGCTGATTTATGGAATTCTTATATTGAATTAGCTTCTGAAGCCAAACAATTAAAGGAAATTGTAGATCAGCAGTCAGCATTTGCAGTTGAACAAATCGAATTAGCCATTCAAGCACTAGAAAAAGATGTAGCAGACATGAACGTAGTGCTTGAGCTAATTGCAGATATTGTACTTCCTGAAGAATGTTTTTCCCTTCAAAAAAACAGAGAATTTTATACGGTTATTCAACGCGAATTGCAATTATTAAATGCATTGGCTGTAAAAATTAATTCTTTGCGTAAAGAACTTCTTAAGACAGAAATGCGTATTCGAATAAAAAATAAATTGCTAGAAAGACTTTCTGTATGTGGAAATCAAGTTTTTCCTAGACGTAAAGAGCTAATCAAGCAAATTTCTGAGCAATTTAGTCAAGATGTAGAGTATTTTGTATATTCTCAATTTCGTGAAGGGGAGATGAAGCAACTTCCAGGATATGTTTTAAGAGAAGAAATTAAATATTTACAGCAAATTGCTAAAGTTTTGACGCTAAATACCCATGTTTTTAGCGAAACGCGTGTTAAGTTAAGCACTTGTTGGGATGAGATCAAAAATTATGAGAAAGAAAGAAAAAAAGAAACCCAAGAGAAAAAGCTTCTTTTTAAACAAGGATTTGATCTAATAGCAGAAAAAATCCAAGTATTTGCAGCTTCTATTCATGAAGAGACATCACTTCAAGAGTGTGATCAACAAATAACAGAAATTTTAACTTTTATGAGGACTGTACTATTGGGACGACAAGAAGTACAAATACTCAAAGAGCAATTATACAATGTGAAAAAACCTGTTTTAGAAAAAGCTCGTGAGACGGAACAAATACACTTGCAAAAACTGCAAGAAAAAGAGAAAGAAAAAAAAGATCGTTTAGAAAAACTTAGTTGTGACTTGAAGAGTTTAATACAGGGAGCTAGTGAATTAAGTCTTGAACAATTAACTTCGCAAAATAAGGCTTTGGAAGAATGTTTTCAACAGCTTCAGTGGAAGCAATCTGAAAAGCAAATGTTGGAGAGACTTTTTAAACGGATTAAAGACTTAATTAACGATAACAAAGAAAAAACTTTGATGTTGTTATCAGAGGATGACCAAAAAACACTTGACCAGTTACATATTGTTCTTTTTGAAAAGAAAAATAGGCGCAAGGAATTAAAAGAACAACTAGAACAGTATCGTAAACTATTAGGAGGTTCTGGTCTTGACTTTGAAAAAACAATCATGTATAGAGATCTAATGGAAACCGATAAAAGTATTCTGGAAAAAATTAATAGTTCGATTTTTGATATAAAGAAAAAAATCAAACAGATAGCGGAGATGGAGATTTGACAGAAGTCAATGCTTAATCTAAATAAGAACTCGATGCATTTAAGTGTATTTGATTTAGATTACACCTTAACAACTTGTAATTGTAGCTTAGCTTTTTGTCGCTATTTAATTAGACAAAACATGTTAAACTATAGTCATTTAATTTATGCTGTTTATTCTTATTTTCGTTACTACATACTGGAAAAAAATTTGCTTGAGTTGCATCGAGCAATTTTTTTTCAGACATTATCTGGGCGTCAGTTATCCCTTTTAGAGCAAGCAGCGGATCTATTTGTTGAAGAATATTTTAATCAGTTGCTTTATTTACCTTCGGTTGTTCATTTGAAACTGGCTCAACATTTAGGACATTATACTCTTCTCTTATCAAACTCTCCTGATTTTTTAGTAAAAAAGTTTGCTTTAAAGTTAGGATTTCATGCTTGGAAGGCAACTGATTATGCAATTGATGCTGAAGGCAAGCTCTCCTCTGTTGGATTTGTTCTAGCAGGTAAGCAAAAAGCCTTTCACATGTTAGAAATGGCACAAAAGCTCTGTGTTGATCATAAAAATATCACAGCTTATTCTGATAGCCATTTAGATTTACCCTTTTTAGAAGCTGCGGGAACAGCAATTGGAGTGAATCCTGATCGAGTGCTTAAGAAGGTTGCTGATAAAAATGGATGGGCTATTCTTTGAGAAAGCAAAAAATTGGTTTATTTGGTGGCAGTTTTGACCCTTTTCATTTTGGCCATTTAAATCTGGCAGTGAATTTATTAGAAAGCGCTCAGCTAGACCAAATTTTCATTTGCCCTGCCAAAAGCACTGCTTTTAAAGTCCCTTATACTTCCATAGAACATCGTGTTCGCATGCTGCAATTGATTATTGAGGAGATTTCCTCATTCACTTTGCTAAACTGGGAAATTCAAATGCAGAAACCTTATACAATAGATACGGTTAAGAGATTAAAAAAAAATGAAGAAATAGATCTCTTCCTTTTATTAGGGGAAGATCTTTTACCCAACTTACATCTTTGGAATCAAGTAGAAGAGATCTTAAACCTTGCAACTCCCCTAACAGCCTCGCGATTTACCACCTCTCAATCCATCGATCTTAAGTTGTCTTCTCAATCAAAGATCAAGATTAAAAAGGGATTTGTAAAAATTCCTTTAATGGAAATTAGTGGTAAAATGATACGTCAGCGCTTGCAGCAAAAAAAAATTTGTAAACATCTTGTACCTACAAAGATACTAGACTATATTCAATTAAATCACCTATACTCTTCAAAGCTATGAGTACTCAAGAAATTCCCCCCTATCTTAATCAAATTGCTCAGATTATTTTTGATAAAAAAGGAAAAAATATTTTAGCGCTTGATATAAGAGGCATTAGCTCTGCTGATTTTGTCATTATTGCAGAAGGCAATGTAGACAAACATGTAAGTGCTATTGCGAGCACTATTGTTGATGAACTAAAGAAAATAGGTCTTAAGCCCTCTTATACAGAAGGTCTGCAGAATGGTGATTGGGCTGCTATCGATTACTCGCATACTGTGGTTCATATCTTTGAACCTGGTTTAAGGGAACGATACGACTTAGAAGAGTTATGGAACAAGGGCTCTATTCTAGATTTAGAAATCAATATTGAATCGGATAAGCAGGTTTAAAGAATCAAATTTTTTTTAGTATATTTTGTACTAACAGAAACTACATCTTGTTTCTCAAGTTGCAAAAATTAACCCATTTTGTATATCCTAGCTGCTTATTTTATAGGGAGCTTTTTATGGCAAAAAAACGGGTTGTTGTTACAGGAATGGGCCTTGCATCTTGTTTTGGCACAGATGTAGAGACGTTTTATCAACAGCTTCTAGCGGGAAAAAGTGGAGTTATCCCTATTGAAGAATTTCCCTGTCAAGATTACCCTACTAGATTTTCTGCTAGCATTCGCAATTTTGAAGTGGGTGATTATTTAGACAAAAAGCAAGCAAGACGCGTTGATCCTTTTATTCGGTATGCAATTGTAGCGGGAAAAAAGGCCCTACAGCAAGCCCAACTTCTAACCCCTGAGTTATTATCAGAGTTAAATAAACAACGCTGTGGTGTGATTGTAGGCTCTGGTATGGGTGGAATGCATATGTTTTATAATGGCACTCAAATTCTTATAAAAGAAGGGTTTAAACGTCTTACACCTTTTTTTGTTCCTTTTATTATTACCAATATGGCAGGTGCTTTACTGGGAATTGAATTGGGTTTTATGGGACCTAATTATTCCATTTCTACAGCTTGTGCTACCGCGAACTATTCTATTCATGCAGCAGCAGAGCATATTTTTCGTGGAGAAGCCGATCTTATGTTATGTGGAGGAACAGAGGCTCCTATTAATCAAATCGGAGTAGGGGGATTTGTTGCTTGCCACGCTTTATCGCAATATAATGAAGACCCTCAAAAAGCCTCTAGACCTTGGGACAAGAAAAGAGATGGATTTGTTATTGGAGAAGGCGCGGGTGTTTTAGTTTTAGAGAGCCTAGAACATGCTTTAGCAAGAAAAGCGCCTATTTTATGTGAGTATCTAGGTGGCGCGATTAATTGTGATGCCTTTCATATGACATCTCCTCTAGCAGATGGATGGGGGGGCCAGCTATGTATGGAGAAGGCAATTAAAAATTCTGGTATATCAAAAGAGCAGATTAATTATATCAATGCGCACGCAACTTCTACGCAAGTAGGGGATCTATGTGAGATACGAGGAATTAAACAAACCTTTAAGGCACATGCTGCAAATATTAAAATAAATGCTACTAAATCGATGATTGGGCATTGTCTTGGTGCAGCAGGAGGGATTGAAGCAATAGCTCTGATTCAGCAAATGCGACAAGGAATATTACACCCTACAATTAATTTAGAAGAACCAGAAGAGGAAATACAAGATCTGGACATTGTTGTAAAAGCCACGCCCCATCAAGTAACTGCAGCTCTTAGCAATTCTTTTGGTTTTGGTGGGCACAATTCTAGTTTAGTCTTTGCTCCCTATTAAACGATGATAACTTCTTTTGGAATTATCCCTTTTCGCAAATTAAAAGGGAAATGGCAAGTGTTGTTAATTCAGCACTTAAATGGACAACACTGGGGTTTTCCAAAAGGAAGAGCTGAAAAAACAGAAACTGCTCAAGAAACCGCTATTCGCGAATTAAAAGAAGAGACTGGTTTACGTGTTGAGCGATTTCTTTCTCTAGAGCCTTTTATAGAAAGCTATTCTTTTCAAGAGAAAAGAAAGACGGTTACTTATTTTTCAGCTTTTGTAACAGGGATCTTGAAATGTCAGACAGATGAAATTATAAAAGCAAACTGGTTTGATTTAAACGAAGCAATGAAGCAAATTTCCTTTCCAGAATCAAAAAGTATTTTTAAACAAGCAAGGAAGCATCTTGATGGATATATTACGTAAGTTGGTTTCATGGATAAAAAAACCTAGTCAAGAGAGCATCCAGGTATTTGTGCGCCATTGCCACTATTCAAAAATAAGTGCGCATAAAGAAAGATATCGCTCTTTTGACAAAGAGCTCTGCTTAGCTAATTTACTGGGTACAATCGATGACCCTAAGATTGAAGTGACTTTTCTGCTCGATGCTTTCCACGTTTTTGAAACATCACATTTTATTCATAAGCAAAAAAGATTTCCTGTGATTGAAATGCAAGGAGGAACTGAAACAGCTTCCTTCTTATGGATGCTCGATTATGTAGCTTCACAAAAATTTTCTGATCACACAATTATCTATTTTTTAGAAGACGATTATATCCACCTGCCACACTGGTGTAGGATATTGCGAGAATCTTTTACTCTGCCAGGAATTGACTATGTCACCCTATACGACCATAAAGATAAATACTTTCTGCCTGAATATCAGAGTCTATCTGCAAAAATTTTTCATACCAAATCCTGTCATTGGCGCACCACGCCTTCTACTACTAACACCTATGCAATGAGGTACAAAACCTTAATCAGAGACATAGAGATTCATAGGAGTTTTTCTTTGAATCGAAGTGTCAGTGATGATCATGGTAAATTTCTTAAACTAAACGAGCAGGGATCTGTTTTAATTTCAGCTATACCTGGATGGGCAACTCATGCTGAACCTAAATATGCTTCTCCTTGTACTGATTGGGAACAGATTTTATCACACACTAAAAAGCCAAATGAGGAGGCTTCTCTATGAATACAATGAGCATACAGCTTGAAACCAAAACCTTTGCACAAGAAGCACTTATTATATTGGGAATGAGTTTTTTAATCGCATTAGCTGCACCTATTTCTATCCCACTTGCTTTTACCCCTGTGCCAATTGTATTGCAGAATACTTTGATTCTAGCACTTTCAGTGCTGTTTGGAGCTAAGAGAACAGTGCTTGCTGTAATAGGGTTTTTATTGCAAGGAACTTTAGGGTTTCCTGTGTTTGCAACCTGTGTAGGAGGGTTTTCTCATTTACTAGGATCTAATACTGGATATCTCTTAGGGTATATAATAGCTCCAGGGATAGTAGGTTTTTTAAGTCGATCTGCTTCTAAAAACAACCTTTTTTGGATCTTATCGATTGGAGATGGAATTATCTATTTATTTGGGGCTATTTGGCTTACAGCTTTTATAGGATGGACACAAGCTATAATCTTAGGTGTCCTTCCTTTCCTATGTGGAGATATGATTAAACGTCTGCTAGCTCTTAAAGGTCTTCATTTTTTGCGTAAATAAGCAACTGGTTCTTTCAGAGACTCTATTGGTGGATTGTAACTTGGAAAAGCGCACTTTTCCTGCTGTAAAAGCGTGGGGGATTTTCCTAGTAACTTTCCTAACTTTATCTCTTGTTTGTATAAGAGAAGAGTTTCCTTCTCTATGGTAATTATTTGATTTAGAAGGGTCTCTATTTCCTATTTTCATATAAACTCCGAATTTTAAGTATGTAATCTTTACTTAACTTAATTTGGGAGTTTTTTTAAATGATTTTTTTTAATGAGATATAAAAGGTTTGAAAAGATTTTTAAGATCTCTACAGACACGCTCTAATGAATAGCTGTTTTTGGATGAAGGTGCAGGAGTTTTGGTAACATTATCAAATGTTTGTTTTAAACTTCTAAGTAAAAAAGAAGTAGAAGCTTTAAAAGTGGAATTACTTAATGGTTGTTGAGAAGGTCGTTTATTGATTTTCATATAGTTTTCTTTTAAGTGTCTATAAATTTTAAACTAAGTTACTTTATAAAAAGTACCTAATTGTGTTTTCTTTTTTTATTGTATATTTAGCAATAAAGTTGATTGTTTTTCACTTCTTTTATTAATATTACTGATTTTAAAACAAAGCAAGTGTATTTTTTTTTTAAGTTCTTAGGCTCAAGGAGGTTTTATGAAGAGGAATAAGCCAACTACTTGGTTATTAAATGGTTTTTGTTGGATTACTCGCAAATTGCTTTCCTTGCGTTATCGCATTGAGATCTGTGGTTGGGAAATCATTAAAAACCATTCTTTTAAAAAACCAGGTGGGATTTTATTTTTACCTAATCATCCCGCTGAAATAGACCCTGTGATTGTAGAGAGCCTTCTATGGCCTTTATTCCAACCCAGGCCTCTTGTAGTTGAGCATTTTTATTACCTTAAAGGATTTCGTTGGTTTATGGATCTAGTTAAGGCAATCCCTTTACCGACAATGGATGCATTGGCTAGTAAGTGGCGTGGAAAGAAAGTAGATCAATGTATGCAAGAAATTGTTAAAGGCCTTAAGGAAAAAAGTCATTTCATGATTTATCCTTCTGGTCGTTTAAAAATCTCCGGTTTTGAAATCATTGGTGGAGCTTCTTTTGTACATCGTTTGCTACAGCTCTATCCTGAGCTTAACATAGTATTAGTGCGAACAACAGGGCTTTGGGGAAGCCAATTTTCTCGTGCAATAACCGGAATATCTCCTAATTTTGGCCAAATCTTAAGACGATGTGCTAAGCTTTTATGCAAGAGTGGATTTTTCTTTATGCCTAAGCGTAAAGTAAAAGTAGAATTTTCTTTACCTTCTTTAGATTTTCCTTGGGATACAACACGTGTAGACTTTAATAAGTATTTAGAAGATTGGTATAATCGCTATCCCGAACCAGGTGCAGAACCATTAACGCTTATTTCTTATTCTCACTGGAGAAAAAAAATTCCGGAGGTTGCTCAACAACAACCTTCTGTTGAGCTCATTGCAAATCAGATAGTGGCCTCTGATGTCCAAAAAATGATTTTTGCTCATTTGAGCAAGGTATCAGGGCGCCCTGAAGGGAAGATCTCAAGGGAAATGAATTTATCACGGGATCTAGGTCTTGACTCGTTGGATATTGCAGGCTTATGTGTATTTTTAGAAGAACAATATGCAGTTATCGGAGTAAACCCAGAAAAATTGCAGATTGTTGAGGATCTTTTACAAAGTGCTTCTATTCCTGAAAAAGAAAAGAATACAAGTAACATATTACCACCATTGCCAGTAACTTGGATGGAAATGAAGAAACGTCCAAGTATAAAAATCCCAGAAGGGGAAACGATGGGACAGGTTTTATTGCGCAGCTTGGATAGAATGTCTTCTTCTATTGCTTGCGCTGATCATATAGCAGGAGTATTCTCCTATTCTAAGTTTAAACGCTCTGCCTTAGCACTTGAAACATACTTTCGTTCTCTTCCTGGAGAATATATAGGGGTTCTTTTGCCCTCTTCTGCTGCAGCATATCTTGTGGTTTCTGCAATTTGGTTATCTAACAAGATCCCTGTTATGCTGAACTGGACAATGGGAACTCGTTCTTTAGATCATGCATTAGGGGTTGTTAATCTACAATTTGTGGTTACCTCTCATCGTTTTTTAGATCGTTTAAATGAAGTGGATTTTGGTAAATTAGAAGAAAAACAGATGCTCTTTTTAGAGGATATTAAACAAGAGATTGGAATTATCACTAAATTAAAGGCGGGAATTGGTTCTTTGTTATCTAGTAAATTTTTAATTAGCTATCTTGGTTTGGATAAAATAAAAAAAGACCGGAATGCGGTCGTTTTATTTACTAGTGGAACAGAAGCTTTCCCAAAGGCTGTGGGCCTATCGCATGAGAATTTGCTCACTAATCAAAGAGATTGTATTGCTCTTGATATTATAGAATATGGATCCTGTCTGTATGCAGTATTGCCTCCTTTTCACTCTATGGGATTTTCTCTTACAGGTATGATGCCGCTTTTAGCTGGAGTTAAAACCTGTTATGCTCCTGATCCAACTGATAACTATGGGATGGCACAAGATATAGCATATTGGAAGCCAACAATATTTTGTTGCTCGCCAAGTTTTATTCAAGGGCTTTTTCGAGTGGCAAAACCTAAAGAATTAGACTCTTTGCGTTTTATTTTATCAGGAGCAGAAAAAGCTCCTGAAGAAATGTTCACTTATGTGAAGCGGTTCTTGCCAAAAGCTCAGATTATTGAAGGGTATGGGGCTACAGAATGTAGTCCTTTAGTTACAAGTAATCTTCCTAGTAAGGGTAGAAATGGGGTCGGTTTTCCTTTGAATCATACAGAGATCTGTATTTTAGACGTAAAAACAAAGGAACCTAAGCCATTAGGGCAAGAAGGAGAAATCTATGTCTCAGGTCTAAATGTGTTTAAAGGAT
The DNA here is from genome assembly GCA_030916885.1 of Chlamydiota bacterium. Lineage (GTDB taxonomy): Bacteria > Chlamydiota > Chlamydiia > Chlamydiales > Rhabdochlamydiaceae > Rhabdochlamydia. The sequence goes on along the minus strand of JAUPVT010000050.1, from coordinate 4,016 downwards.
ATCTTGATGCTAACGCTAATCCTTTTATTGTTTTTCAAGAAAAAAAATGGTATAGTTCAGGAGATTTAGGCTACATTAATCCTGAAGGAGCACTGATTTTATCTGGTAGATTAAAAAGGGTGATTAAAATTGGCGGTGAAATGATTGGCTTAGATGGCATAGAAGAAGAGCTGATAGAAGTAGCGCATCGTAAACAATGGTTAACAGGTGAAAAAGAGGGAGCTGGTTTAGCAATTAGTATGCGTGAGATAGAAGCAGAAAAACCCCAATTGATTTTATTCGCTACCTTTTCTGTTTCTAAAGAAGAAATTAATGCTATTTTGAAAGAAGAAGGATTTGGAAAAATTGTAAAGGTCTCTGAAGTGCGCATGATTTCGCAAATACCCTTAACGGGCACTGGAAAAAAGAATTATCGCTTATTAGATGAATTGAGTAAAAGAAACAATGATGCATTTAAAGATCTATAATACAGAGAGTAGAAACAAAGAAGAGGTTCTACCTTTAGATGGTAAAACGATCCACATGTACACATGTGGTCCCACTATTTACAACTACGCACATATTGGAAACTTTCGTACCTACGTCGCAGAAGATCTGCTGCGTAGAAGTTTGAAACTTTTAGGATACCAGATTGTCCAAGCCATGAATATCACTGATATTGACGATAAGACGATTAAAGCAGCAATCGCGCAAAAGGTGTCTTTGCATGAATACACAAGACCTTACGAAGAGGCTTTTTTCGAAGATCTGCATTTTCTAAATATAGAACCTGTCGAATATTATCCTCGAGCTACAGAATATATAGAGGAAATGATTTTAATTATTCAGAAATTGCTCGAGTTAAAAATAGCTTATCAAGGAGTAGATAAAAGCATTTATTTTTCTATTGCCAAGTTTCCTTCTTATGGCCGTCTTTCACACCTTTGCCTAGATCAGTTAGAAGCTGGTATTTCTAATAGAATGTCAGAAGATGAATATGAGAAAGAAAACATAGCTGATTTTGCTTTATGGAAAGCCTATGATCCCGAAAAAGAACAGGGAATTTATTGGGATAGTCCATTTGGTCCTGGGCGTCCAGGATGGCATATAGAATGCTCGGCCATGGCTATGAAATTATTGGGCTCTAGTATCGACATTCATGCTGGAGGAGTAGACAACATGTTTCCTCATCATGAAAATGAGATTGCCCAATCAGAGGCTTTTTCTTGTTCGCATTTTGTGAAATACTGGGTACATATAGAGCATCTTTTAATCGACCATAAGAAGATGTCAAAAAGTTTAGGTAATTTCTATACTTTGCGAGATCTTATTGCAAAAGGATATGAGGGGCGTCATATTCGTTATCTGTTATTACAGACCCACTATCGAATCCAGCTTAATTTTACTTTTAGAGCTCTAGAAGCAGCACGTGCTTCTTTGCAGAGAATAGATGATTTTATTATAAGACTGAAGACATTGACAAAGGACTTAGAAATAGATTCTACTACAGACGTGTTGAAAGCAGCAGAAGAGATGTTTTATTTACATCTAGCAGATGATTTAAATATTTCTGCAGCGCTAGCTGCTCTATTTGAATTGATTCGTCAAGTCAATACTCTTTGTGATGAAAAGAGAGTTTCTTTAAATGAAGCAAAAAGAATATTCACCTTCCTACAAAAGATCGATACGGTACTAGGATGTATATTTGTAGAAGAGGAATCCATACCAGAAGAGCTACAAGAAGCCTTACGCTTAAGACAACACGCGCGTAGAGAGAAAAACTGGAAATTAGCTGATAGCTATCGTGATAAAATTCAGACAAGAGGGTACTGTATAGAAGATAGTCCTCAAGGCCCACGTTTAAAAAAAATGAGAACCATATGACGCAAAAAGCCATGACAAAAGATGAGATCTTTGTGCTTAAACTCTATGAATTAGCCATGCAATCGGGAACTCCTTACCGACAAATTGACTGCTTAGAGGTAGCCAAAGCTATTGGACAAAATACCAAAGGTGCACAAGTTATCGCACGCGATTTAGCTCAAGCTAATTTTATTAAAAAAGTAGAGGGAAATGGAGTTTATCTCACCGATCATGGATTAAAACTTGTCAGTCAGATTATTGAGCAACAACAAAAAAGCTAAAGAAAATAAAGCCAAGCTAAACAGCTTGGCTCATTTTACATTTAATCTATTTTTGCTCTTTCTTTTTCTAAGAATGTTTTATAGTTCTTTATAAGTAATTAAAGATCTGCAAACTCTGCTTTTCTTAGGGTTATTTTCTACTGAAAGAGGCTAAACTAAAAAAGTTTAGACCTAGTTGTCTAGTAGAAAACCTAAAGCTTAGGGTTCTAAGAGGGAAGGTCCAGAGGAGTATACACAAAGAGAATTTTGATTATCTGAAATAAGCAGGCCTTAAGAGGTCATTAGTGTATTTTTAGCTTGTTGATCTATTTCTCCACCTTGGCCTAAAATGGGTTTATTAGTCTTTTTTATGCATAAAAAAGCTCCTTTATGCTTCATTTGCAAAACTTAAAAAAAGTATAGATTGTAAATATAAAAATATTTTTGTATTTTTTATACAAATTTCTAATTTTAACAGTAATGCATATGTTTTAAGGAGGTTATTTATGACAGTATCACCAACTTCATATGGTTCCATACTCGTGCCTGTTTCTTTAGAAGGAGAACTAGAGGGGATTCTACGTACATCAGATGGACAACCCCACCGAGTGAATCAACAAGACTTTAGTCAATTTCAAAAACCTTTAGTAAAGGGTCTAATTGCATTTGCTGCAGCAAATTTAATAATAGGTGGATCTATTGTAGGATTTGGAGCGTATTCTAAAAGTGAAGGAGCAACTTGGGGTAGCATGCCTTTTTTTGCTAATAGTGTAATCGGCGTATTCGGTCTTTTCATAGTTAAACATTTACAGGGGACGGCTCGAGAAATTCACTCCTCTTTATCTTTTTAAAAAAATAAGAGCTATTTTTTCATTTAAAATAGCTCTTTAAATTCTATTCTTCTGGACGCATAATAGGGAAGAAGAGCACATCTCGAATGGAAGTAGCCTTTGTTAGCAACATTACTAAGCGGTCAATCCCCATTCCCATTCCACCAGTATTGGGAATGCCTTGGCAAATCGATTCAAGGAACTCTTCATCTAAAGGAGAGGCTTCTTCATCGCCTGCAGCACGTTTTTCTGCTTGGACTTCTAAAAGATCTCTTTGTAAAATAGGGTCATTGAGCTCTGTATACGAATTACAAAACTCTGAACCTAGGATAAAGGTTTCAAATCTTTCTACAAAACGTTCTTGTTTCAGTTTTGGGTCTCGATGTAGTTTACAAAGAGGGGTAGTTTCAATCGGATGATCGATGATATGATGGGGTTGGATCAGATGTTCTTCTACAAATTCTTCAAAAGCATGCGCAATTAAAGCCCCTTTGCTAGCTTTCTGCAATTCTTTTGGATCAAGAGTGGTATTTTTAATCAGGTAGTCAGAGAGCTCTTTTTCACTCATTTGATCTGCATCTATTTTGGCATAGGTAAGAATGCTATTTTTCATAGAAAGACGTTTCCAAGGAGCCTTTAAATCAATAGTTACTTCTTCTGTTTCTTTTTGAAAAGTTAGCTGAGTGGTATTAAATAACTTAAGGGCTAATTCTTCAAATAGATTTTCCACTAGCTGCATCATATCGTTATAATCCCAATAGGCAGCATAGGCCTCAAGCTCGGTAAATTCTGGATTGTGAGTACGATCAATTCCTTCATTACGGAATACCTTTCCCATTTCAAAGACCTTTAGAAGTCCTCCTGCAATCAATTTTTTTAAAGGAATTTCTAAAGAAATCCTTAAAAACATTTCTTGATCTAGCGAATGAAGATGAGTTAGAAAAGGCTTTGCAGAAGCGCCTCCGTAAGTATTTTGCAGAACAGGTGTTTCTACTTCCATAAAGCCTAATCTATGGAAATACTTGCGTGTAAGCTCTAAAATACGAGAGCGCATAATAAAAGTATGCACTACATCAGGATTAGT